>CAYOSB010000251.1:0-5934 GCA_964406495.1 uncultured Bacteroidaceae bacterium
AGAAGTCTGTCATGAATGGAGGTTTGCATTTTAGTGTGCTTGATGGCTGGTGGGCAGAGGGTTACAGGGAAAATGCAGGATGGGCACTTCCCGTAGAGCGGACCTTTGAAAACCAGGAGCAGCAGGATGAACTTGATGCTGAGAGAATCTATTCCCTGTTTGAAAATGAGATTGCACCGAAATTCTACAACAGGAACAAGGAAGGCGTTCCTGCACACTGGATAGAAGTGATCAAGAACTCGATCGCCGGTGTGGCGCCTGAATTTACAATGAACCGCATGTTGCGCGATTACATCGATCGCTTCTACAGCAAATTGTACGATCGTTCCAGGAGATTGAAACAGAATGATTACAGGCTGATCCGGGAGATCGCATATTTTAAGAAACAGGTAATGGACCAGTGGCAGGAAATCAAAGTACTGGAAATAGACCTGCCCGCTGCCGGTAAGGATGACATTAAGGTGGGTGAAAACCTCTCAGGATCCATCGTTCTGGCTCTCAATGGCATTGCACAGGAGAATATTGGTGTGGAAATGGTCATCGCGGAGGGAGTAGATGAAGTCCGTCCTAAGAAGATACACACCCGGGTTGAATTAAAGTGTGTGGATTATAAGGATTCCATAGCTACCTATGCCATCGATGCACGGCCGGGGAGCTCCGGGCATTATGAGATCGGGTTCAGGGTCTTTCCGAAGATGGAGGAACTGCCGCATCGCATGGACCTTCCACTAGTAAAATGGATCTGATCGCGGTTGAAGGCAACCGGATCTCCATGAAGTAACTAAATATTGGTCACCTGACCCTGGGAACAGGCAATTTCTTTACTACCTGGGCAGTCCTTGCGGGGAGGTAGAGGTTCAGGCGCTGTTTGAGACCAAATGATCTTTCCACGGTGGTACGGTGAACCGTGGAAAGATGAATGTGATCATATCCTCCGAACCGGGATTCATCTGTTGACAGTACACATTGGTATTTTCCCTGGTCAACAGCAAACCCATAGTCGGTATAAGAATTGGTGGGGTGGAAGTTGAAGACAAAGAAGTAATTGTTTCGTGTAAAAGCGATGATCTTATCCCCTTCATCGATCTTTGATGGATCGCACCCATGATTGTACAAATCATTTTCGCGGATCAGTTTCACTGCAGCCCTGTCGAAATCATCCAGGTAATGATATTTCAGTGCCTTGTTTTCCACAAGCGACCATTGTCTGCGTGCATACTGATAGGACCAGCCATTACCTTCCCTTGGGAAATCGATCCATTCCGGGTGGCCGAATTCATTGCCCATGAAATTGAGGTATCCACCCCCTGCCGTGGCCATGGTAATCAGCCGGATCATCTTGTGGAGCGCAATTCCCCTGTCGACTAGAAGATTGGATGAAGATTTGTCCATATGCCAGTACATCTCCTTATCGATCAGTCTGAAAATAATCGTCTTGTCACCCACCAGGGCCTGGTCATGCGATTCAGCATAGGCCACCACCTGTTCATCTATCCGCCGCGATGTGAGTTGGTGATATAGTTCCTGCATGTTCCACTGCTCGTCCTGTTTTTCCTTGATGGTTTTGATCCAGAAATCCGGGATTCCCATGGCGAGCCTGTGTGTAAATCCCATACCGCCGGCCTCCACCGGTGAGGCAATTCCCGGGTAACCGCTCATGTCCTCGGCTATGGAGAGTGTTCCGGGTTGTACCTGCCGGGCAAGTTTATTTGCCAGGGTGAGGTAGGTGATGGCATCCTCATCCTGACCTCCATCGAAATACATGTCATACGATGCAAAATCACGTCCCAGCCCGTGGTCGTAGTAGAGCATGCTGGTAACCCCGTCGAACCTGAAACCGTCGAACCGGTATTCCTTCAGCCAGAATTGAATATTTGAAAGCAGGAAATGCATGACTTCATTCTTGCCGTAGTCCCAACAGAGCGAATCCCATGCGCGATGTTCCCGCCGGTCGCCCAGGTGGAAAAATTGCCCGGGATCCCCTGCATACATTCCCAGGCCTTCCAGCTCATTCTTGACAGCATGGGAATGCACAATGTCCATGATCACAGCGATGCCGTTTCCATGTGCCTCATCGACCAGTGCTTTAAGCTGGTCGGGTGTGCCAAACCTGGAGCTGACAGCGAAAAGATTGGAAACATGGTAGCCGAAAGAACCATAATAGGGGTGTTCCTGGATCGCCATCAGCTGAAGTGTGTTGTATCCGCCCTCTATTACTCTTGGCAGGACTTTTTCCCTGAATTGGTCAAATGTGCCTACATCATGTGCCTCGGTGCCCATACCGATATGTGCTTCGTATATGAATGGATGAAATCCGGAAAGGTCGGGGGCAGGGTGCTTCCACTGATAGGCAGTTTCTGGCGACCAGACCTGGGCATTAAAAAGCGGGGAGTCCTTTTCCTGTAACACCCTGAAGGCCCATGCGGGGATACGTTCTCCGGAACCACGTTGCCAGTGCACCTTTAATTTGTACCTGTCTCTGTGTTTTATTCCTGTAAGTGGCAGGCGCAATTCCCATTCGCCATTGCCGGTTGCAGTAAATTTGTATTCCTCCTGCACTTCCCACGCATTGAAATCCCCGATTAGAAATACTTCGGTAGCATTGGGCATCCATTCACGCATGATCCACCCCGCATCATCTCGGTGCAGACCGAAATAGAGATGACCTGTAGCGAAATCCTTCAGTTGCTTAAAATCACCAAGAAGTTCCTTTTCTTTTTGCTGCATTTTCTTATGCCTGTTCTCAATGACAGGTGCGTAGGGTTGTAGCCAGGGATCATTCTCTATTATTTTCATCGCAGATTTGATATCAGGATTGAATTCCAAGATACGAAATTAACAATTCATAGTGCAATATGCAGAGAGAATCGAAATTACAAGCAATGAGAACGTAAAATTATTAAATTTGTGCCTCATTTCGGTATGGGTATGAAGGTCTATAGCATCAATGACAATCCATATATAATTAAACCTGTTGTGACCATCGGCATTTTCGACGGGGTACACAAGGGGCATAAGTATATCCTCCAGTCATTGATCGCCAGGGCCAGGGAGGTCGGTGGAAAATCTGTGGTGATCACCCTGTGGCCACACCCCCGGATCGTTCTGGACAAGGATCTGTGGAATTTCAGGCTCTTACATTCACAGGAAGAAAAGATCCACCACCTGAGCAAACTGGGCCTGGATTACTACATTACCATTCCTTTTGATGTAACGCTTGCATCTATGAGTGCCTGTGAATTCGTGGATGAATACCTGGTTGATAAACTGCATGTATACAGACTGATCCTGGGATATGACAATACTTTTGGAAAGGACCGCCAGGGAAATCCTTCCGGCCTGGCAGCATGCGCTGAGCGATCCGGGTTGATCGTGGAGAAGTTGGATGAATTCAGGGAAACGGAACGCAATATCAGCTCCACTTCGGTAAGGAACGCATTGCTTGAAGGGGACCTGGATGCTGCAAGACGGATGCTGGATTATGATTATTATATCGAGGGGAAGGTGGTAACAGGCAACCGGCTCGGCAGGCAGATTGGATATCCCACAGCCAACATCCACCCACAATCGGCATATAAACTGATTCCGCATGACGGCGTCTACGCGGTGCACATCGAATACAAGAACGTGCTGTACCCGGCCATGCTGAATGTGGGGGTCCGTCCCACCATCGACAGCGCCAACCCCGTCAAGACGATCGAAGCACATCTTTTTGATGTGGACATCGATCTTTATGATGAAGAAATTGTTATACACTTCCGGAAAAGGATCCGCGATGAGAAAAAATTTTCATCCGTCGAAGGATTGAAGAGACAACTTCAGCAAGATGAACAGGTGATCAGGACCTATTTATCCGGGAATTAATTATTTTTGCACTGAAATTCAATATTTTATTATGGAGACAATGACATACGTAAAACCGTTGCCATACAAAGTTGCCGATATCGGACTGGCAGGGTACGGCAGGAAAGAGATTGAGATCGCTGAAAAGGAAATGCCGGGACTCATGGCCATCCGGGAGAAATATGCAAAGGAGCAGCCATTGAAGGGAGCAAGGATCATGGGATCACTGCATATGACCATCCAGACCGCGGTGCTGATCGAAACATTAGATGCGCTGGGCGCTGATGTGCGCTGGGCCAGCTGCAATATCTTTTCAACACAGGACCATGCAGCTGCAGCAATCGCAGAGCGGGGTATCCCTGTGTTTGCCTGGAAGGGTGAGACCCTTGAAGAGTACTGGTGGTGTACTGCGCAGGCGTTGACATTCCCGGACGGCAAAGGTCCGCACCTGATCGTTGATGATGGTGGCGATGCCACGTTGCTTGTGCACAAGGGGTACAAAGCTGAAGAAGATGCTTCTGTGCTGGATGTTAAAACTACCAGCAGGGAGGAAGCGGTGGTTGTCAGCACACTGAAGAAAATCCTCCAGGAAGATCCACAGAAATGGCACAAGGCTGTCTCCGAGATGAAAGGTGTTTCTGAAGAGACCACTACGGGTGTGCACAGGCTCTACCAGATGCTGGAGAGGGACGAACTGCTGTTTCCTGCAATCAATGTGAATGATTCTGTCACCAAATCAAAATTTGACAACCTGTATGGCTGCCGCGAATCCCTTGCCGATGGGATCAAGCGGGCAACGGATGTGATGGTTGCCGGCAAAGTTGTCGTGGTTGCAGGATATGGCGATGTGGGTAAAGGATGTGCCCATTCGATGAAATCGTATGGCGCCAGGGTGATCGTAACTGAAATTGACCCGATCTGTGCCCTCCAGGCTACCATGGAAGGATTCCAGGTCACCACGATGGAGGAGGCACTCAGTGAGGGAAATATTTTTGTAACAAGTACAGGGAACAGGGATATCATTACCACGGAACACATGTCGAAAATGAAAGACCAGGCGATTGTCTGCAATATCGGCCATTTCGACAACGAGATCCAGGTGGATGCACTCGACGCGATGGAGGGTGTTCAAAAGGTGAATATTAAGCCGCAGGTAGACAAGTATATTTTCGAGGATGGACATGCCATCTTTATGCTGGCAGAAGGCCGGCTCGTGAACCTCGGATGTGCAACCGGACACCCGTCATTCGTGATGAGTAACTCTTTCTCCAACCAAACGCTGGCGCAATTGGACCTTTGGCAGAATGATTATGACCTGGGAGTGTATATGTTACCCAAGAAGCTTGATGAAGAGGTTGCCAGGCTGCATCTTGACCAGCTGGGCGTGAAACTTACCAGGCTCACTGAAGAACAGGCGGCTTATATCGGCGTGGACAAGGAAGGTCCTTTCAAATCAGAACACTACAGGTATTAGATACAGGCACGGAGCTGTTCCTTAATCCCTGGCTTAATGCAAAGATAGTCCGTTATGTGCCGTTTGCTTCAGCAAATGGCTCATAACGATCAGTTGTAAACGTGCAGCAGGTCACCATTCACCCTGCTATAATATTCATGCAGCGGAAACGTGGCCGGTCCTTCGATAGGATCCGCGCCGGTAAGCAGTAAATATTTAGATGCGCAGACCGGGCAGGTAAATACACCATCAAAAGTTTCGTCGGGATAGACTGCAGTGTCGTGCAGGGGGTATTGTGTGCATGTACGGTCATAAACATGGAACAATCCGAAGTCTTCCCGGTATACAATCAGGCCGCTGGCTCCCCCATCGATGAGGGTTGTGGAATTCAAGGCAGGATTGCCAAGCTCACTGATGATATTCAGGTTCAGGTCAACACGCACGTACGGAATCTGGTACTTCCCGGTTTCGCATTTCGTGGATAGCAATACCAGGGGCAGCAGTAAAGTCCATATTTTTATTTTCCTGGACATATACATCTTTGTCACAAAGATAAACACCGTAGTGGCAAGTCAAATATTTTTTGTATTTTTAACTGTGTAAATCAATCGATTATTGCTCAAAACCGGCTGAAATCA
>CAYOSB010000252.1:0-5932 GCA_964406495.1 uncultured Bacteroidaceae bacterium
CCGCGCGTACTTAAAAACTGTGCGGTGGTATAGTTCAACTATTGGACTGAACCAGCTTCATTTTCCATCAAAAAATTGGTAACTTTACGGCGTAAAAATGTAAAAATGGGAATACCAAGATTTTTCAAGGTAAACGAACCCAAACGTTTCGATTACAAACCGTTGTATTGGGATCCGGAGAAGGAAGACCGCGAAGACAGGATCAGGAGGATCAAAGCTGAAATGGGACAGGAAGTCACATTTGGTAAATCTTCCTCAACGATCAAACGCGGCTCATTCCGACAGTACAGTTCTTCCAGCCGTCGGAAAGCCGGTCGTGATTCCAATATACGCCTTGCTGTGATCGCAGCTGCATTGTTTTTACTATCCTATCTCTTGTTTTACCGGTAAATGTCAGATATTATACAATTATTGCCCGATGCCGTAGCGAACCAGATCGCTGCCGGTGAAGTAATCCAACGTCCTGCCAGCGTGGTGAAGGAACTGGTCGAAAATGCCATTGACGCCGGATCCAGTTCCATCACGGTCCGCCTTAAAGATGCAGGAAAAACATATATCCAGGTGCTGGACAATGGAAGGGGAATGTCGGACAACGACGCCCGTCTCTGCTTTGAACGTCATGCAACCTCGAAGATCTCAGACGCCCGTGATCTGTTTGCCATCCGCACCATGGGATTCCGCGGTGAAGCGCTTGCCTCTATTGCAGCTATTGCCGAGGTTACGCTAAAAAGCAGGAACACGGAAAACGAACTGGGTACCATGATCCGGATCAGCGGGTCGAAGATCGAGTCACAGGAAAAAGACAGCATCCCTGTGGGTACAAATATTACGGTCAGGAACCTGTTTTACAACGTTCCAGCCAGGCGGAAATTCCTGAAAACGGACCAGACGGAACTCAGGCACATCATCACAGAATTCAACCACGCAGCACTGGCCTATCCCGATATAGAATTCCAGCTGATACACAACAATACCCAGGTATTCAATCTCTCAGCCGGAAATCTCAAATCCAGGATTTCCGGGATCTTCGGAAAACAGATCCAGCAAAACCTGATCAGCCTTGAAACGGATACAAGCATCATTAAAATCACAGGGTTCATTGGAAAACCTGAACACGCGAAGAAAACATATGGAGAGCAGTTCCTGTTCGTAAACCACCGCTTTATGAGACACCCCTATTTCCATAAAGCAGTAATGAAGGCCTATGAACAGATCCTGCCGCCGGACCATTTCCCCAGCTATTTTATTTTTTTCGAAACGGATCCGTCCACCATCGATATCAATATTCATCCCACCAAAACCGAGATCAAATTTGAAGATGAGCGATCGATATGGCAGATCCTGCTGGCAGCTACCAGGGAAGCCATCGGGAAACACAACCTCTCTCCCAGCCTCGACTTCAGCAAGGAAGGGATCATAGATATCCCGGTTCTGAAAAAGGACCAGGAAATCGAACTTCCCAGGGAAAACATCAATCCTTCATTCAATCCTTTCGATAATGAAGGAAGTTCACAATATGCTGGCGGCAGTCAGCGCAAAGATGCCCACAGGGACTGGGAAAAGCTATACGACAGGAAAAGTAACAATGATCTCTCTCCCGGAATGGGATTCCAGGGACAGGACGAAAACAGGCAGGAACAGGAAAACGGGTTCCGGCTGGAAGGCGAAAACCAACAAACAAACGGAGCCCCTGAGGCGCGTTATCTGCAACTGAAAGGTAAATATGTCCTGACACCGGTGAAGTCAGGCTTAATGGTGGTCGACCAGCGCAGGGCGCATATACGCATCCTCTATGAACAAAATCTTGCCACACTCTCGAAAGATGCAATCAACGCACAGAATACCCTGTTCCCGGAAACCGTTGAATTGAATCCTTCCGATTATAAACTGTGTCTTGAACTGGTAGATGAAATTGCTAAACTGGGGTTTGAGATCCGTGATTTTGGACAAAATTGCGTAATTGTCCACAGTATTCCTGCCAATACTGCCATACATGACATCAAGTCAGTCATTGAAACTTTGCTGGAACAATATAAAAATTATGCTACAGAACTGAAGCTGGACCAACATGAGAAACTGGCACGTTCTTCGGCGATCGCAGCAGCGATTCCGTATGGTAAACAACTCAGCATAAAAGAGATGCAGGAACTGATCGACCAGCTCTTCGCTTGCTCCAATCCGAATACCACGCCGGGGGGCAAAGCCATACTGAATATTGTTAAACTTGAAGATTTTGAAAAACATCTTGCATGATTTTTGTTCTATAGGTAACCAATCAGAAAAAAAAATCGATGAGTAGATTCTATTTCGGCCGAACAAGCAACACACCTCCGGTGGTTAAAAACCTGATTATCATAAATGTTATAGCATTTGTTATATATTGGTTCCTGGCAAACACTGGTGTTACCAACCTGAATTACATACTGGGGATGTTCTACGTGGGATCACCACTTTTCCAACCGTGGCAGGTGGTCACCCACATGTTTATGCATGGCAGTTTTTTTCACATCTTTTTCAATATGTGGGCCCTGTGGATCTTCGGAAAGACGCTTGAAAGTGTCTGGGGCGGCAAGCGGTTCCTGGTCTACTTTTTCGTCACCGGCCTGGGTGCAGCGTTCCTGCATCAACTGGTAATGTATATAGAATTATCAGGTGCGATCAATGCAGTGAAGGCCCAGTATAACTTTGACACCATTACCTACCAGCGACTGCTTGAGCTGGCCAACACCCACCCCGGACTGCATAATGCCCTCAGGATTCCCACTGTTGGTGCTTCCGGAGCAGTATTTGGTATCCTGCTGGCATTTGGAATGCTCTTCCCGAATACCCCGCTATTTATTATTCCATTTCCTTTCCCGATCAAAGCCAAATGGCTGGTCATCGGGTATGGAGCCATCGAACTTTACCTTGGTGTGACCAGGCCAGGAAGCAGTATTGCACACTTTGCGCACCTGGGCGGAATGTTGTTCGGGTTTATTCTCATCAAATACTGGAACAAGACCAGCAACAAGTTTTATTAACCCGGCCACTATAATACGGTTCACGAATGACCATCTTTGAAGAAATAAAGCAATCCTATAAAAAGGGATCTGTCCTGCACAAGCTCATCTACATCAATGTGGGAGTCTTTCTTGCCCTGCACATTGGTGTGATCATTCTGGTGCTGGCCAACCAGATCGGCAGGGACCAGAGTATCATGGAGATCCTTCACTTTCTTGCTATTCCCTCCGATCTTTCAGCATTGGCCAAAAAACCCTGGACAATCGTGACATATATGTTTACCCACGGTTTTCTATGGCACATCCTGTTCAACATGATGATCCTGTACTGGTTCGGAAGGTATTTCATCGAAGAGTTCGGGGTTAAGAAAATCATGGGGATCTACCTGCTTGGGGGACTGGGGGGTGCTGCACTGTTTGTCCTGTTTTATAATATCTTCCCGTTCTTTGAAGATATAAAGACACAATCCATCGCCACCGGTGCATCAGCTTCCGTGATGGCGATTGTGATTGCCGTGGCAACACTCGTTCCCAACCGGCAGATGAACATCGTCTTTGTCGGCCCGGTGAAGATCATCTATATCGCCCTGATCCTCTTCGTCACCTCAACCATTCTTGATTTCACCGATAATACCGGGGGCAAGATCGCCCATATTGGTGGTGCACTGGTTGGCTTTCTCTTTGCAAATTATTACAAGCAGGGGAAAGACATCACCCGCGGATTCGACCGGTTCATGGATAGCTTTGCAGAACTTTTCAGAAAAAAGAAAAAAATGAAGGTGAGCTACAAACGGCCTGTTGACGATTATGAATACAATAAGCAGAAAGCAGACGAACAGCAGGAACTGGACCGGATCCTTGACAAGATTTCCAAGGGAGGGTATGACTCTCTCACCAAGGCGGAGAAAGAGAAACTCTTCAATATGAAAAAATGATAGGGTTTTTTCTCAAGTAATTGTACTTTTGATATAAAGAAGCAGCATTGTGAGAAAGATCGCAGGGAAACTAATTCTTTACGTCAATATCCTTTTTGCAGCAATGCTGCTGTTAACCTATGCCGCGCCATTTATTAATCCGGCCGTCCTGCTTTTCCCGGCATTCCTCGGACTCGCATATCCTTATATACTGCTGATCAACGTTATATTCCTTATCTACTGGATCATCCGTTTCAGGAAAGAACTGTTCATTTCACTGATCGCCATCGGCATTGGATGGGGACACCTGATGAATTTTCTGCCACTGAATTTTTCCGGGGAGCAGTCGCCGGGTGAAAACAGCAATGCAACCTCCATCAGTGTCATGTCATATAACGTAAGGTTGTTTGACCAGTACAAGTGGAGCAATGAGGAAAATCCCACCGCCGGGATCTTTACTCTGATTAACGAAAATGAGCCTGACATACTCTGCCTGCAGGAATTCTATACCAGGAACCGGGCAGGTCAGCGTGAATCGGACATCAGGCGGTCCCTTAAAAATTACCCCTACTATTCTGTATATTATACTGTGAAAAGCGGACCCAACAGCGGCGTGGGGATCGCCACGTTCAGCAAATACCCCATTGTCAAAACCAGCAGGATCCCTTTCAATAATACCGTGAACCAGGCGGTATATACAGATATTGATACAGGTGAAGATACGGTAAGAGTATTCAACATTCACCTGCAATCCATCCGGTTCGGACAGCGAAATTACAGCTTTATGGATACGCTGTCCCTGAAGTATTCCAACAGGCAGCTCGAGGAGGTGAAGGATATCGGAAAAAGGTTGAAGGATGCATTTGTGCGCAGGGCCGACCAGTCGAAGATCATCCATAATTACATCCTGGATGCACCCCATGCTGTGGTAGTGGCTGGAGATTTCAATGACACCCCCACCTCCTATTCCTACCGGAGAATAAAAAAGGGACTGAATGATGCCTTCAGGGAAGCAGGTCACGGTTTTGGCAATACCTATGCCGGTGACCTGCCCTCGTACCGTATTGATTTCATCCTCTACAGCGATGACCTTGCAGCGTCAGATTTCACGAGGATCAAATCCAGGTTCTCCGACCATTTCCCGATCATATCCAGCCTGCGCTGGAAACCACCGGTCACTCCTGAAGATTAAGCCTGCCGGTTTTGATGTTGCCTTTTGCAATAGTACAGCCGGGAACAGTACAGGTAACACGATTGTTAATAAACTAATGGTATTGAACAGATTAATATTCTAATTTTGATATATAATACTTAAAACAGAACCTATGAAAAAGCTATCCATCCTGATACTGGTAATACTGACCGTTTCTTCCTGCTCCCTGTTTGATAAATCTTCCATGAGCCAGGAAGAGGTTGACGCCCTTGTCGCCCAGAAAGCAAATGTTGAAGAAGAACTGGCAAATCTGCAGCAGCAATATGACCTCTTAAAACTCAAGGCAGATGAGTGCGCCAGTGCACTCGAGCAATACACTTTACAAGAAGAAAAACGAGCTGCTGCAACTGCGGGTAAGTATTGCGTGATTACCGGCGCATTCAAGAATAGCACCTATGCGGATGATTATGCTGCTGAAATGCGCCAGCAAGGAGGCACCGGAGATATCGTACAGGGACCATACAATTTCAACCTGGTGGTGTTCAGCGCACACAGCACACTGGATGAAGCGATCCAGGCCATGTACAAAGCCCGCGAGGAGATCGTTTTCGACGCCTGGGTGTATATCAAAAAATAAGCCCGGCTCCGGATAAACGTGCTTGGTTCCGGAAAAAAGTACCCGGCTCCGGATAAACGTGCCTGGTTCCGGAAAAAAGTACCCGGCTCCGGAAAAAAGTACCCGGCTCCGGATAAACGTGCCTGGTTCCGGATAAACGAGGCTGGATCATAAAGTTCGAGAACAAGGCCTCGCCTGCCATAGTACCTATGTACGGGCGCCTGCGCCATAGCTTCGGCGACGGTGCACG
>CAYOSB010000253.1:0-5916 GCA_964406495.1 uncultured Bacteroidaceae bacterium
GGACAACAATGATAAAAGATATAATATTTTTGGCACTAAAAACTGAAATTAACAGTAAATCAGAGAAATACAATTATTGCCATTCTTCATCCGAAATGGGTCTCCGTACACCACTCAAGCTCCTGCTAAAAATATAATTTAGAATTATTCTGAATAATCAACTTCCCCTGTTCATCCCGTGCGCTCTGGTTTTCCCGTTGGCTACATTATTAATTCCTTTCGTTCCATGATGAAATATTGCAAATGTTCTTCTATCTGTCTCATATTGAATTAAATATGACCCAAAAATATAATCAAATATGTTTATAATTGAGTTTATTATCTGATGGGAGGGTTCAATGGAGAAGCCGAAACATGGACCTTTTGGTGATTGATCTCAACAGGATCACGGTGATGTAAGTGACAAAAAACACACTCCAATACCCCATAAAATCTGCATTTTTTCGTTACGGATTTTTTTGTTATTCAATTTTTTCTTTAGTTTTGACGGCGAGAGTCAATCTTGATTTGTTTTATATATTAACCTAAACTTTTATCTATGAAAAGAAATGTTTTCTTAACCTTTCTTCTTTTTGTGTTTGTGGGATTTAATCTCCACGCACAAGGATTCGAGGTGACGGGTAAAGTGACATCAGCCGATGATGGCTCAGCCCTTCCCGGAGTGTCAGTTGTGGTACAAGGTACTACGATTGGTGCAGTTACAAATTTTGAAGGTGAATACGCAATCACAGTACCACAGGATGCTGAAAGCCTAATGTTCAGCTTCGTTGGTATGGAAACCCAGGTCGTACCGATCGAGGGTCGTACCGAGATTAACGTATCACTGGAATCTACTTCCACCGAACTGGATGAGGTGGTTGTGACCGCCCTTGGTATTACAAGGGAAGAGAAAGCCCTTGGATATGCTGTCCAGGAGGTTGATGGTGAAGACCTGAACAACGCTTTGCAGACCGACGCCGTTAGTGCACTTTCCGGTCGTGTTGCAGGTGTTCAGATTTCCTCATCAACCAACATGGGAGGATCCAGCCGTATTCTGATCCGTGGTGCGAACTCAATTACGCAGAACAACCAGCCGCTGTTTATTGTTGACGGTATCCCTATGGATAACTCCAACTACAGTTCCGGAGCCGATAATGGGAATGGTGGTGTTGACTATGGTAACCTGCTGAATGACCTGAATCCGGATGAAATTGAAAATGTATCCGTACTGAAAGGTCCCGCTGCTGCGATCTATGGGTCACGTGCAGCAAATGGTGTTGTTATCGTCACTACCAAGAGAGCAAAAACAGGTCGGGGCGAATTGTCTGTTGAAGTCAATTCAAACCTTGGCTTCGACAACGTTTACACGATCCCATTGCTTCAGAGAGAGTATGGCGGAGGTGCCATAGTTTCAGATGCTGATGGTGGAGTGAACGGATTCCAACAGTATGACTACAATGGGAATACCTATTCAATTGTCCAGTATGCAGTGGATGAGTCCTGGGGGCCTGCCTATGATCCCAGCATCAACGTGGTACATTGGGATGGAATCAAAGAAGATGGTACGGTGGAGACACGTCCCTGGGTAGCTCCGGAACATGATGTAGAGGATTACTGGGAGACCGGCAGGACGTTTGCTAACTCCATCGCGCTGAATAAGAGTGGCAGAGATTATGGTGTGCGATTTGCATACAAAAATACCAATACCGATGGCACCATGCCAAATTCATGGTTGCATAAGAATGATTTCAAATTGACTTCCAATGTCAATGTCAGGAACAATATCCGGATCAATGCATCTTTGAACTATATAAATACGAAAGCACAGGGACGTCCGGAGCTTGGATATTCTGACCGATCCGTTGGACAGAAATTCTTCCAGTGGGGTCAGCGCCAGCTTGATTATGAAAGGTTGAAAGATTATAAGAGTTCTACCGGACAACAGCTTACCTGGAACAGGATTTCTTTTGCAGATCCAACTCCGAAATACTCTGACAACCCATACTGGACAGCTTACGAGAACTATTCTGACGACACACGCAACCGCATGCTCGGTAGCCTGTCTGCTGAGTGGGAGATTGTTGATGATCTCGTGCTGAAAGGCAGTGTGTATGGTGATTACTATAACTTCGTGATACGTGAAAGACTCGCAGTCGGGTCACAGGCACAATCATCATATTATGAGATCACACGTGAATTCTCGGAGTTTAATTTTGAGAGTATATTGAGCTACTCCAAGCAATTTGACGCTTTCAGTGTGGCTGCTTTGGCTGGTGCCAACCAACGCCTGGAGCGCTACGACATGTTGAGAGGGATCACTTCAGGTGGTCTGAGCGTTCCGGACATATATAATGTCCTGAACTCAAATTCACCAGCATTGATGAATGACGAGACCATCCTGAAGCAAGTGAATTCAGTATTTGCCCAGGCAAATGCAGAATTTGGCGGGATGTTCTTCCTCGACGCAAGTTACCGGATCGACTGGTCATCTACGCTTCCCGAAGACAATAACCAGTATGATTATCCATCCGTTGCTGCCACGTTCCTCTTTTCAGAGATACTGGACCTCAGCTGGATGGACATGGGTAAGCTCAGGTTAGGCTGGGCCGAAGTGGGTAACGATACCGATCCTTATAACGTATTTGCTACCTACTCCTACAATGAAGATGGCCCATTCGGCGGCTATCCGCGTTTGTTCCTGCCTGATGAACTGCTGAATGTTGATCTGCGTGCAGAGACCACACGGTCACTTGAAGCGGGTGTTGATTTGAGGATGCTCCAGGACAGGGTGGATGTGAGTGCCACATATTTCAACAACACTACCTTTGATCAGATCATGCCACTCCAGGTTTCACAGGCCACAGGATATGCTACCCAGTTTATCAATGCAGGTGAGATGGTTAATAAAGGGGTGGAAGCTTCTGTTGGCCTGGTTCCTGTCAGAACATCAGATTTTGAATGGTCATTCAGGGTGAACTATACCAAGGTGAACAACGAACTTGTTGAATTGTACGAAGGACTTCAGTCACTCGATATCCAGCGGGCACCCTTCGGTGGTGTATTCCTGCGTGCAAGCGTTGGAGATACCTATGGAATGCTCTGGGGACACGACTTCATCTATGATGAGGATGGAAACAAGGTTGTTGGTGACGATGGATATTGGAGACAAACACCCAACCTCGTCCCGATCGGTTCCGTATTGCCTGATTATACCATGGGTATCAGGAATAACTTGAGGTTTAAAAATATTGATCTCAGTTTCCTGATCGACATCAGGAGGGGTGGATATTTCTACTCTCTCTCACATATGTGGGGCATGTACTCCGGTATGTTGGAAGAAACAGCAGGAACCAACGACAAGGGCAACCCAAAACGTGATGCGGTTGCTGATGGTGGTGGTGTGAGACTTGACGGCGTTACAGGTGACATTACCTGGAACGACGACGGTACCTATACTGTTTCCAATACTGCTGAGAATGAAACTTATGTTCCAACCATCGTCGCGTCAGCATACACTTATCATGGATTCGGTTTCCCGAGCGCCCAGTCTGTCTTTAAAGCGGATTACATCAAGCTTAGAGAGTTGACTCTTGGTTACAACCTTAGTTCAGATGTGTTCGGTGGTGCCATCAAAGGTGCACGTATTGCACTGTATGGTCGCAACCTCCTGACATGGGGACTCGACAAGCCCGGATTTGATCCTGAAATGACAGCCAACGGATCAGGAAACATTCAAGGTTTGGAAGGTGGTTTACAGCCGATGTTCCGGACTGTAGGTGTCAACCTTAAATTGAATTTTTAAACAATAAACAGAGATACAATGAAAAAGCTTAAAATATTATTCGCATTTACGCTAATCCTGTTGCTGGGTGCATGCGATGTGGAGTATTTCGATAATCCGAATAATCCCGACTCAGTGCCTACATCAGCGTTGTTTAACAACAATGTGAAGCGTACAGTTGATAACACGCGGGACATGTGGTGGTCAGGAAGATTTTCCTACGTTACCATGCAGTACTGGCAGCAGTCAGAGTACGGTGATGAAGACCGGTATGTATACCGTGAATCACAGAGGCAAACACAGAATGCATTTTATGAGATCGCAGAGAATTACAGGGAAATTATTCGTCTGAATACAGATCCTGAAACAGCTGCTGAAGTAGCAGCTACTTCCGGGGCCAATGTCAACCAGATCGCGACTTCTCGTATCATGTTGTCATGGCTGTTTGACATGATGGCTTCCACCTGGGGTGATATCCCTTATTATTCCTATGGAAGTGACAATGCAAACTTCCAGGCACTCTCACTTGCAGGAGCTGAAGAGCCAATCATTTCACCTGTATATGCAACACAGCCAGAAATCTTTGCCGACATCCTGAATGAACTGAGTGAAGCAGCTGACCAGCTGGACAGCAGTCTCCCAGCTATGAAAGGAGACAATATCTACGGTGGAATGGCAAATGATTCACTAACGGTCGAGGCATGGAAAAAGTTTGCCAATTCTCTCCGCCTGAGAATTGCACACAAGATCCAGGGGGCTGATCCAACACTTGCTGAGCAGCACGCTGCTGATGCAATCGCCGACGGTGTATTTGAATCAAATGCTGACAATGCCATGTTCAAGTATGAAACCAATGACGTAACTGCCGCACAGCCATACCGTGCATGGAATGTCGACAACAGGAGTGACTTTGCAATGGGACATAGTTTTGTAACCCTGCTGAAAGGAGAGAACCTGGTGGGACATGACCACACTACCGTGGTTGAGGGTGCAAATCCCAATCCTTTCTTTGGGATCACTGATCCAAGGCTTCCAATTTACGCACAGGAAAATGAAGATGGTGATTACGTGGGAATGTTCATTTCAGAAAGTTCTGCAGATGCTGCAACCTTCACGAAAGAATCACTCCCGGGTACTGCAATCATCGAAACTCCTGATTTTGCCGAAACGCTTATGGAGTATGCAGAAGTTGCATTTATCCTGAGTGAAAGAAACGGATGGGACCAGGACCTGTATGAAGCAGGTGTAACTGCATCATGCCAGAAATGGGGCGTTGCAGAAGCCGATATTGCAACACTGATTGGTGCACTGCCTGCTGCTTCTGAGGAAACAGTGCTTACGCAGAAGTACATTGCGCTTTATATGCAGGGACACCCGGCATGGCAGGAATACAGGAGAACAGGGTTCCCGAAAACACTGATTCCCGTATTTTCTGATTTCAGCCTGTATGTGCCTTCAACCGATACATGGATCGACAAGAGCTTCACACCTTTAGTGGCGGAAGTGACTGATCTTCCTTACCGGATGAAGTATCCGCAGCAGGAGCAAACACTCAACGGCGCAAACTGGAAAACAGCTGCCGATGCTCTTGAAAATGGAGATGTGATTTACTCAAAACTCTGGTGGGACGTAGACTAGAGTGACAAAACATATTCCAAACAAGTAAAAAGGGCCGTTCCTCCAGGGACGGCCTTTTTTCGGATATTTGCCTTGGTGGGTCCAGTATTACACCAATGGGCCCCGGTTTGTACAGGTCCGACCTGGTGGAATGATACAAAACGCATAGCAGAGACCCGGTCCACTGCATTCCACTTCTTCTTTGCCTCTGGTTGGAAGGCTAAATCATAACTTTTTTCTATCTTTGCAGACCTGAACAGGAACATTAATTTCTGATTATGAGTGAATATTCCATTACCCACCTCCGGGAGCTTGAAGCAGAGGCGATCTACGTAATAAGGGAGGTGGCTGCACAGTTTGAAAAACCAACCTTGCTGTTTTCCGGTGGGAAGGATTCTATTGTGATGTATTACCTGGCACGCAAAGCGTTCTGGCCCCAGGTCGTGCCTTTCCCATGCCTGCACATCGATACCGGCCATAATTTTCCCGAGACATTGGAATTTCGTGACCAGTTGATGGAGGAGACAGGGGGCAGGTGC
>CAYOSB010000254.1:0-5856 GCA_964406495.1 uncultured Bacteroidaceae bacterium
TGCTGCATTCATCTCCCGGGCGTCCATTTCTTCTGAGAGTAATTCTCCGGATCCAATGTGGTTTTCCGCCCACTGCTCATCCAGGGATTGTTCCCTCTTGCTTTTCCTCAAATACATCATGGCATTGTTAAATACGCTTCTGAACAGGTAGCTTTGCCAACTAGCGTAAATATGCAAATCTGCCCGGTTCTTCCAGATATTGTAAAATACATCCTGAACAATCTCCTCAGCGACCTCCGGTTGATTCACCAGCGTTTCCGCGTAGCTGCACATGCCCGGGTAGTATTGATGAAAAAGCGTTTCAAATGCTTCGATATCACCTTTCCGGACCTTTTTCAATATGCGGCTCTCCCTGATATTCATTGCTTTTGCCATGATAAGTGCTGCCTGTTTTGAATGGTTCGATCGGAAAATCAAATGTACATCATTTCAGGCAGCACTTCATACGTTACGATCAATTATCTCACGGTGCAGGGGTGGTGTCATTGTTCCTCAGGAACCTCCTGTTGAGTTTTTCGATTGCTGATTCGATGCTCTGGTCCGGTTCGATCACGTTGTAGCCCTTCCAGAAATCCTGGTCGAAGAACACATACACAAGTTCGTCGAGCACCTGGGATCTTTTATAGCGTTCACGGATTGGAAATTTCTCGACAGTTTCTTCCTGTCGCTCTGTGATAGCAATCTCCGACATGGTGGAGTACTGAGTCTTAAACAACCTCCGGTCCCATTTTACATCGAATTTTACTTCTGCACGCGCATAGCTGAAGTACCAGCTATTATCATCCTCGATCGTATATTTTGTGCGATAGGCGGCCCTTTCAGGAATCACATTCACGCCAATTGGTTTTTTACGGATGAACATGTTGGCGACCTCCATTTCGTTTTCCATGTTCAGCTCGAATTCAGCTTCCGTAATGGCTAGTTTTTCCATATCGATATAAAATTTCCCATGGTAAAACGGGGTGGTTACATGTGATTTCTGATTGAAGGAGACGATATAGTGCAACCGGTCATTCAGTGAGATCACTCCCGTGATATAGAAATTATATACTTTCTGGTACTGGTCTGAAAGCAGGATATAGGGATTTTTCACCACATCCAGCAGCAACGTGGTTACCGGTCCACCCTGTACTTTGAACAGGATCGTATCCATCTTTTCCACATCGGCGCTTTTTCTGCCCTGCAACAGCTTCACATGGTCGAATCTAAAGTCGCTGTTGTAAGCTGATTTATATATGTCAACCACAGCTTCGGAGATGGAGACATAATTCCTGCGTTTCTTGATGGTTTCCCTGTAGAAGGCTGTCATCATCATATCCTCTGTACTATAGTTTTCGCCGATCTTCGACAATACCTCGTTGATGAGTCCAAGCGCGTCTTCAGCCCTGATGGTCACTTCCTGGAGATTGACAGAAGTAGGTTCCAGCTCAATTACATTGTTTTCCAGGTTCCTGTAATTTGCCACCGCCACGACATTGTTTTTATACCCTACATAGGTGATTTTGATTTTTTTCATCGTGACTCCGCGTGGCACCTTGAGCGTAAATTCACCGTCAATATTGGTTACGGTAGCGACATTGACCTCCTCACCCTCTACGGTGGCAAATGGAAGGGGTGATTCTTGTTCAGCATCGATCACTTTACCGGTATACACAATATAATTTGTCGTATCCATTGCTTCTTCTTCCTCACCGGTAAAAATGGTTACAGCCTCTGCCTGCATAAAACTTGCGAGCATCATTACAAGCAGCATTGAGCATTGCTTCATTGTTTTCATATCTTTAAATTTATATATTAAACTGTTTATTTTAAATAAGTTATCTGTTTTCTATTTAGCTTCTGGTACTAGTTGCCTCACTCATAATATTTTTTAGCGGTGTTCAGCGAGCCCTCATCATCGAACCGTACGCTTCCGAACAATTTATACTTGTCCTTCTGCAATTGCTCCACTGAAATATTCATTCCTGATGATGAGAGGTTCATGGTATTTAATTTTTGTGTTCTCATTGTTTTAAATTGTAGGTCTTCTGATGATATGATGCAAATCGCGTAAAAAACCCTATCAGAAAATATTATTTTTTTCAACTTTACCCGGCGTTTGTCGTTTATAGTTAAATATATGCTCAAAAAGATGATTAAATGGACCTACAATGACATACCTTCACTGGAGGGTAGGGTCGCGATTGTTACCGGTGCCAACAGCGGCCTTGGGTATTATACCGTACGAGGACTCGCCGATAAGGGATGTGAGGTGATCATGGCCTGCCGGAATATCCAAAAAGGGGAAGTTGCAAAAAAGGAATTGCTTCAACAGAATCCTGATGCAAGATTGAAACTGATGCACCTGGATCTTTCTGACCTGGAATCGGTGCAGCAATTTGCAGATGACTTCAGTGACTCCTATCAACAATTGGACCTGTTGATCAATAATGCCGGCCTGATGGCCATTCCGTTGCGCCGCACAGTTCAAAATTTTGAAATGCAGTTCGGCGTGAACCACCTGGGCCATTTTGCACTTACGGGGCGTTTGTTTGACCTGTTGCAAAAAACAGAGCGCTCGCGTGTTGTGAATGTCTCCAGTGCTGCGCATAAAATAGGCGAGATCAGGTTTGATGACATCAACTGGGAAAATGGGTACAGCAAATGGAGAGCATATGGAATGAGTAAGCTGGCAAACATCCATTTTACCCATGAGCTGGCAGATAAGGTTGCTGCCAGGGGGATCGATATCAGGGTGCTCGCTGCCCATCCCGGTTATGCAAATTCAAGCCTGATTGAGAAAGGCCCGGAAATGAATGGTTATCATTTTCTTGTCAGGGCAGGACGCATCGTGAATAGTATGTTTGCACAGAATACAGAAATGGGTGCGCTGCCACAACTTTATGCTGCCACATCTCCAGATGCTGTTCACCGGGGGTATTATGGTCCCGGGGGATTTGGCGGAATGCGTGGTTACCCGGTGCGCACTTACCCGAAACGTCAGAAAGTAAGCAAGGATGTCCAGGAACAGCTCTGGACATTGTCTGAGAAGATGACCGGCGTTTCTTTTCTTTCTTCCAATTAGTTAACATTTTAAATAGCAGATTGGCACAGATTTTGCTTTTTGATATATAGGTCAACCAATATATCAATAAGTGAAAGCATATATCATATTCATATTACCGGTCGTATTGTTGCTCACAGGATGCGGAAATGCATTCAGGGTATACCATGATATGGACTCCACTGCTGAGTTTGACAAATACGAAACATATTCCTTCCTGGACTGGACGGACGGAAACAAGAAAACCATTACAGGCATCGAACTGGAACGCATTCGTGCACAATTTGCCAGGGAACTGGAAAAAAAAGGACTTTCCTACCAGGAAGATGGCGCTGATGTAAAAGTGAAGATCACGGTGTACTTCAGGGAAGCACGGCATCCCAGTTATGGCTATTATAATCCTTTTTATCATGGCAGCTATAACTACATTGAACGCGCACTGGCAGTAGACCTGTTTGAAGCTGGAACCAAAAAGCACATCTGGCACAGTGCTGCAGTTGGCGAAGTGGGGGCAACGCCGGAAGAGCGTGCCGAAGCTTTACCGGGGCAGGTAAGCGAGATGTTGAAGACATTTCCTGCCAGTAATGAAACGTAATTCTTTATAATCTGTATGGCTCTTGTCACGCATCACCAGGCGGCGGACAGGAGACAAAAGATGAAAATATTTTGGTCTGGTTTGGTAGAACCCTTGTGGTTCAAGGGGCGGAGAGACGACGGTTTTGCATATCGTGAGTTAAGGGTTAGACAGATGGCAATACCATCCTGAAAGATCGTCGGTTTCTCCGCCTTCTTTTATCTTTCAAAAACGACCTGGTATTCCAGTTCAACCACACCGTCATCTGTTTCATAGAGGATTTCCATGCGTTTAAAATCACTGAAAACTTTTCCTTTTCCATTTACAAAAAATGTACTGATTACCTGGTTTTCAATATAGATACTGTCATTTCTGTATTCAGCATATATAAATTCATTTACACCGGTATTGTGGAAATTAAGAATAATATACAAATCGTCCTGATTATTTACCTTGTCGATTTCCACAATGTAATTACGATATCCTGAATGTGACGATGCCTCGGTACAGGTGTACACCCCTTTAATATCATTGTAATTTATTTCCTCTTCCTCGCAGGACGACGCGATGGACAGTATTGCCATAAAAATGAGTGCGATTCTACTGATGATGGAGTTCGCCATTCCTGTAATAATATGTTTCTACCTGTTTGCCTTTCTCGTCATATCCGATGGCCCTGCCGTCTCTTTTTCCATCTGTGAAATTGATCTCTGATTGAATCAACCCGTTTTTATAGTAGGTGATCCATTTTCCTGATTTCAGATTATCCTCATAGTATCCTTTATTCTTTAACTCACCGGTATCATAATACATTTTAAATTCCCCTTCTGCTGATCCATTGATGTAGTTCCCTTCCTGTTTTATATTTCCGTTTTCAAAGAAAACCTTCCATTGACCTGAAAATTTTCCCTGATTGTAATCACCCACAGTGTACAAGGCTCCAGAAGGGTAGTATAGTCTCCATGTACCATGTTTTTTATGATTTCTGAATTTGCCTGTCTCCTGGAGTACGCCTTTTTGTCCTTTTTCACCTGAGTCATAATATTTAATGAAGGTACCTCTCACTGTATCAGCCACATAATTGGTTTCCACCATGATTCCACCGGATGGATAATAGCCTGTAAGAAGTCCATCCAGTTTCCCTTCAGAATAAGTGCAGACTTTCTGAATTGTACTATCTCCATATTCCTTGTAAAATCCTTTGAAGGTACCGTGGTAATGCCCGTTTTTCTTTTTCGAAATTTCCCGGATGTTCCCGTTTTCATAATAAATAGTGATATCTCCGTGTTCCAGGCCATGCCTGTATTCTTTTTTGAATCTCAGGCTGCCATCATCAAAATATGCACGCGCGATTCCATGTAACTGCCCTCCCATATATTCCGATGTCTCAGAAAGGTTACCATCGCTGTTATAAATTTTCACCAGGCCATTTAGCTGGTCATCCTTGTATTCTGCAGATTGTACGAGTGTTCCATCAGGGAGGAAGGAGCTCATTGTACCATGCAGTTCCCCATTTACATAAGGAAGGAGTTGCCTGAGGCTTTCATCCGGGAAGTAAATTTCCCAGGTTCCATGTAAATCACCGTGATAATAACTGCCTGATTGTCCAAGTGTTCCGTTCTCAAGGTAATAGTGATACTGACCATGCCTGATGGTGTCACCATTCAGCAATGTATACGCATAGATCTCCTTTGGCTGTTTTGTGTCATGATACCAGACAGTATCCTTGAGTTGTGCATTGATCAGGGGGATAACAGCCAGGTTCAGCAGTACTGCAGTGATATATCTCATTCCACCTCAATTAATAATTGCGCACCTTCTATAGCAGACCTATGCCCGTAATCCATCATAAAGGCTATGGCATATTTTCCCGGCGAGAGCCGGTTGTTGAGGGTCAATACGACTTTCCTCGACTGGTCAGGGTAAATGGTCACGTTCCTGGGCTTCAGCTGATTTTCCTCCATAGTCGACATATTTGCATATGCAAGAAACACACTGGCATCTAACACTTTATCTCCCTGGTTGATAATGAGGGCCTCGAAACTGCGGAATTCATCCTCTTGCTTTGTTACTTCCTTTAATCCGGAGACAATACCCTTGAAATTCTGATTGGACCTGGGACTTTGTTTTACAAGTACAACAATCCGGGGTACAAGAACTACACCGGTTGCAAGTTGTTTATCTACACTTGCCGGGGATTGTTCACGTGCAATTTCAACCGGAATCATGCCCCACCTTG
>CAYOSB010000255.1:0-5848 GCA_964406495.1 uncultured Bacteroidaceae bacterium
TTTGTTGATGTCCATTCCTATATTCAACAGGAATGTGTTGTATTGAAGCAGGCCAACATAGAAAGTGCCGTTCACAGGTACTTCCTGCGCAAACTCGAAACGTGTATATTTATTGATCCTGTCGGAATAGACCACGGTATGATCGATCTGACCGTTATAAATTAAATCTCCCGGTTGACCTTCGGCATCATCCCAGACCATGAATTTGTAATAGTAATCCAGGTTGAGAGAGTCGATGAGTTGCGTGAAGTATATATCCACTCCACCTATCTCATCAGCGATGAAGCTGTTGAATTTCACTGCGATCAAGCCGTTATTGGTACCCTGTCCCCGCAATCCGTATGCACGTTCAGCAGTTCCGTCATCGTATGCAAAATAATCCCGGAACCGTTGGGTGCGATAGATCGTATCGTTGGCCTTATTGTCAAAATCGTCGGTCTGTATCCACGTCTTGATCCGGTATCGCGCGGTATCGCCGCGGTTGAATTCGAATGGGTAAATACTGCTGATATTATGTGTTACAAAAGTGCCGGGAAGAATGTCCTGCGTGGAGGCATTGCCAGGATCAAAGCGCTCGTCCCAGACTTCGTTGTAGATCTCTGCCCTCCGGGTAATGATACGGGTGGCCGTGTCGTTATTATGGTAATTCAGGGTAATATAGGGCAGGTAAATCGTATTGTATCCGACACTGAAATGGTCCCATGGGATCGCCTCATAATCTTTGAGCATGGAAGGGATACGGCGGGTGAATGCCACATCCCTGATTACCGTATCTGAAAAGGTGCGGTTCCGGTCGAGCCGCACGTAATCAATGTTCCAGTGGTCCACGTTTCCCCGCTTGTCTTTGTAGTCATCGTTCTGCGGAAGGCTTGCCAGGTTCCTGAACCCGAATCTGAAACCCTCCTTCAGGTAGCTTGTATCTGTGATCGGGACCATCACCTGCTCAAAATCTTTCAGTGAGTCACCAGGAACCCGCCAGATGTTTCTCCAGCGTTGCGTGTCGGGATTGAAAAAATCGAGACAAAGTGAATCCTGGGGCCTGGGCTCTAGTCCTGTGCCCTGCGGCTGGTAGAAAAAGCTCAGGTAAATACTGTCGGATGCAGGATAGTTGAGGTTAATGGGGTAGGAGGTAAGGAAGTCAGCCTCGAATGTTTCAGGACTGATGGTGGCAAAAGGATAGACTGTTCCATTATAATCGAGCGCATCCAGTGTTGCAACGCCAATGGAAGGAGGATCCACGGCGAATCCATTGTTAATATACGCATCGTCCTCGGCCCATAGGTCAATGCTGGGATAATGTGAAGGATATGAAAAATCGTCCTCGAAGGGCAGTTCCAGCATCACATCGTTGATTGATTTTTTGGCGTGGAGCCTGACCTGGTCTTTTAATACATCATTTCCGGCGAGCGGGATGATATATTCCTGCGCAACAGTAACCATGCTGCATGCAGTCACCAATATGCCTGCAAGAAAGGATCTAAAAATCAGTCTCATACGCACCATCTGCAATTTCTTCTGTTTCAAGTGTGTCGGCAACCGGCAGCAATGTTGAATCGATCGTCATCCAGACAAACACCTCTGCACCCTTATAGACACTTGAATACCCGTCGTATTCAGGATTCTGCCTGTACACAAATGCCGCCAGGCTGTCCTCTTTATTTTCTACTGATCCATCGTATGTGGCCAGCCCGAAGTTGAGAAACTTCCCGGTGATGACATTCTTTGCGGAGTCCAGGTCCATGCCAATCAGGCTGGGAACAGTGGTTGTTTCATTACTAAGCCCCATTCCCAGTACCAGGTCGATCGTGGTTCCCTTCTCCACCATTGTACCTTCTTCTATAACGGAACCATTTAAATTTTGTTGTAGTACGCTGTTTACTGCAAAATCGGGCCTGTAGCTGATCTCACCCACTTCCAGACCGGCATTCTCAAGGGCAAGGATCGCCTGTCGGTTGGAAAGTGAAACCAGGTTGGGCATAGATACCTTTTCCGGGTTGACGGCATTCATGGTGACAAAAATTTTGCGTCTGACTTTTACTTTGGAATTGGGTTTTGGATTTTGCTTCACCACCGTTCCGCGAGGCATATCGTTGGCATATACCGAGTCGATCACTACGAAATTGAGTTTTCGTGATGAAACGACATCATCCACCTCTTCTGCGGTGAGGCCGGTAAGATTGGGCACAGCGATGGTTTTTCCGTGGTGGGTATATATTTTCATCCAGAGCAGAACAATCAGTAAAATCATCACTGCAATGGCCACAGCCAGTCCGACATGACGAAGAAAAGTCTTTGAGACCAGGAATTTTAAAAAGTCCATAACCTTTGGTTTCTGTGTTTGCAAAGATAATCAACCAACTTATTTGAACGCACGGAAGCTGCGATTAATTGCCTGAAGTTACCTTCAACCCTGTTTTCGTGATGGTGGCTGATTCCTGGTATACATCATAATCGGTATTGATCTTCCACAGATCATGACCTGCACCATTCAGGATATTTTCTGCAGCAAGCATTCCCATGAGGATGCTGTGATCCTGGTTGTTGTATTTGTATGCCCCGTATCTGCCGATCACATGCAGGTTGGTAATGTTGTCGAGGAATTCCTGAACAGGAAGCAACATTTCCAGGTATCCGCTGAAATAGACGGGGTAGCAACGCGGAATCCTGAAAATATGTACATCCAGGATTTTATCCCCGGGTGCAAGCCCGATTTTTTCGATTTCTTCCCTGGCCAGGGATTTGAGTGTTTCATCATCTGTGCTCCAGAGCTCATCTTCAAAATTGCACCAGTACTCCATGCAGAGGATGGACTCCTTGTGTTCCCCGTACAGTTGTGGCACCCAGTTCCTGAAATTGGTGATCCGTCCTGTTTTCACTTCTGAGTCATGGATATAAAGCCACTGATCGGGAAAAAGGTCGGTCTGGTCGACCTGCAGGTAGGCAAGAATGGTGTTCCTGAATTTCAATGACCTGACTTTCCTGATCAGTTCCTCCGGCATGGTTCCTAGCCTTTCAGAAAGAAGGTTCAGTGGCATGGTGGAGATAATGTGGTCGTAGGCGAGCTCTTTCCCGCTCGCAAGGTGCAGTGATGTAACCTTGTTATCCCTGGTAACCACTTTCTCCACGGGGGTGCCGAGGTGCACGTTTCCGCCGCTGGCGATGATCTTGTCCATCATTTTTGTATACACCGATCCTGTTCCTTTCACGGGGTAAGCAAACTGATCCACCAGGGTGGCGTGCTTGTTGTTGTTGCGGAAAACGAGGGCATTTTTTACTGCTTCGAAAAGGGAGAGCTTCTTGATGCGTTGGGAGGCAAAATCGCTGTCGAGTTCAGTACATTTTATTCCCCACAGTTTTTCAGAGTATGTTTTGAAAAAGATCTGGTAGAGCCTGCTGCCAAACCTGCTTGTGACCCAACCTTCAAATGTTGATGTGTCCTTTACCGGGAAAATTTTTTGCCTGAAATAACTTGCCATGCAGCGTGCTGCCTCCCAAATTCCTAATCCCTTCAGCGCATTGAAGGCACGGATGGGGTAGTCGAAGAAGGTTTTGTTATAGAAGATGCGGGTCTTGCGCCGTACGATATCAAAATCATCACCCACCACCTCCAGCCAGAGTGCGTTGATCTTTTTGTCATTGCTGAAAAACCGGTGCGGTCCCAGGTCAACAGTCTGGTCCCAAAGATGGATCGACCGTGACATCCCACCTACCGTGTCGGCTGCTTCATACACATCCAGTGATTCAATGCTTTTGCCAAGCTCCTTTGAAAGCTGGTATGCAGCAGTAAGTCCTGCAGGTCCGCCTCCGATGACAGCGATTCTCATTTAGAATTCCTTTAAACCGGTAAAATTAGTAAAATATCACGCTTTGATTTATCAAAAAAAAGCAAAAAAAAACCAACCGCAGAGGTTGGTTGCAATCAGGAAACAGCACTGCTATTTCTTATGACGTGCCTCACTGGAAACTGAAAGTTTCTTCCGGCCTTTTTTCCTTCTCAGGTTGAGTACTTTCCTGCCGCTGGCAGAATTCATTCTTTCCCTGAAGCCATGCTTGTTCTTGCGCTTCCTGTTCGATGGCTGAAATGTTCTCTTTGGCATATCCGGTAATTTATATTGTTTCTGATTCCGTTCTTTTCGGGCTGCAAAAATAGTGAAATACTTTGAATAACAAAAGGAATGAACATTTAATTTGGTGTTATCGTATTTCCAGGTACACGAGGTGTTTTGTTGCAAACCACTCCTCTTCGAACCAGGTATCCAGGCCGGTAATGGTCATCCTTTTCCCAAACCCTGCCAACTCTCCGGAAAGATCGCCACCCTTCAGGGAAATGATACCGTTGGGAATCGCATGCACTCCTCCCGGGATCACCAGGTTTTTTGTCCAGCGGTACAATTGCGGGAATGCTGCTACGGCCCTGCTCACAACGAAATCAAACTGATCTGTTATTTGTTCTGCGCGTCCCTGGCGGGCAGTTACATTGCTGAGGTCAGCTGTAGCGGCCAGCTCGTTGACAACGCGTATTTTCTTGGCTATTGAGTCCGCCAGGGTAAAATGACAATCGGGAAACACCACTGCGAGCGGGAGTCCCGGAAAGCCGCCGCCGGTGCCCACATCAATGATCCTGGTTCCGGGTTTGAAGTTGATAAATTTAGCAATGGAAAGGGAATGCAAGATATGCCGCTCTTCCAGATGCTCCATGTCTTTCCGGGAGATGACATTGATCTTTTCATTCCACGAGAACAACGCAGCAGAAAATGCCGAAAGCTGTGCTATCTGGTCAGGGGTGAGGTCGGGAAAATATGTGCTGACCAGGTCCATACGGATTAGTTTTTCGCATCCGTATTTTTGAGAATATTATTGAGCAATTCACGTGCCCTGAATAATTGGGCCTTTACAGTTCCAAGCGGAAGTTCCATGTGGTCGGAGATCTCTTCATAGGAGTATTCCTTGAAGTAGCGCAATTCTATGAGTGATCTGTACCTGGGTTTCAATTTGGTAACCACGCTACGCATCATCTTGATCTTCTGATCATTGATCATGTTGGCTTCCGGATCAGGTGTGTCGGATTGTATCAGGGAGGAGGGACTCAGGCTGTCTTCCCCGTCCATGGACTGGTCGAGAGAAACAGTGCTGCCCCGCTGTTTCCTGATGTGGTCGATGCAATTGTTTGATGCGATCTTAAACAGCCATGTACTGAAGGCAAAATTAGGTGTATATTGCTTCAGGTTCTTGAATGCTTTCCCAAAAGCCTCAATAGTGAGATCTTCTGCATCAACTGGATTATTGACCATTTTCAGTAACATGAAATAGATGGCGTCGCGATATTTCCCCAACAATTGTCCGTAGGCTTGCTGATCCCCTGCTTTTGCCTTTTCAACCAGCGCTATGTCCTGTTGCGCTTTATCAGATAAGCTACTGTTATTTAATTCCATTTGGGTTCTCGTGGTCTGATCATATTGGAGATCCGGATGATTGCCAGGATCACTGGCATCAGCGGATCAAACAGCAACGAAGGTAGCAATAAATCCTTTTCGTCCAACCGCTTCATGATCAATTTAACAATCACCAGTTTCACGATTGAAAGGATGCTCCAGGTGCCAATACCTATCCAGATCCAGGGTCCGTGAAAGAGTAAGATAATGCACATAATATAGAAGATCGTTCTGCTGAAATACTCTGTTCCCAGCCTGAATTTTGTTCCTGCTTTATAGTATTTACCCGTGGAGAGATGGCGCTTCTTCTGCTTGAACCATGCTTTTATTTTTCCGGGGGGTATGGAGATCGTCATGCCAGCGGGATTGATCTCAACACTTGTACATTCCGGACATGAGACAAAGAACCGTCGTTT
>CAYOSB010000256.1:0-438 GCA_964406495.1 uncultured Bacteroidaceae bacterium
CTGATGACCACCGCATCGATATCTTTATTTAAAAGCATTTCCTTGTAATCGTCATACATTTTCACATCGACCGCGGAGTTGCTTCCCGATTTTTTATTGTAGTAATCCAATACCAGTTTTTTACCGTCTTTCATCCGTTTGCTATCCACATCCGAAACGGCAATCATACGGGCCACATCATATTGCATCACACCGGGCATGTCATGGCTACGGGCAATCCTGCCGCAACCAATTTGTCCGACATTAATTTTGTTACTGGGTGCATTTTTCCCAAATACGGTTGATGGCACAATGGTAGGCACTACCATGGCGCCCACGGTGGTTGCTGTTGCCTTCTTAATGAAATTTCTTCTTTCCATATGATTGGTTTTTAGTTGATTTACATAATAGGCAGGAAGACCTGGTAAAATTCGCCCGCAGGTCTTATTCCATTTTATA
>CAYOSB010000256.1:448-5841 GCA_964406495.1 uncultured Bacteroidaceae bacterium
CGATCTGCTCGAGGATCCCGGAGAGAGGCGCTCGCTGGGCGGGGACCATCCGATCCATTTTATATTTTTCAAATTCACCGGCGATATCTGCCTGCTTGTGATCGCCGCTATGAATAATTACCCGGTAGCGCAGGTGAATTGTTTCACCTTTTTTAAGCACAGTATTTTCTCCGTTCTCCGGCCAGTACATTGGCGTTGGGGAGAAAAAACCATAATCGCGGGTAAACCAGGGTGCGGGATACCAGTCATTAGAAGGATGCTGAAGGATGGCCATTCCTTCGGTCTGGCCCATTCGGTTGCCATGATAATCCATCCAGGGCGATCTTTTCCCAAAAGTGGCCTTTTCACCTGATTCCCCCTCGGCGTTCACCAGTGTCCCCCCGTTAATTACCGCCAGGTCCATGTCCATTCTTCCGCTGAACAACGAATGGTTTGTTTTTTCGATGGTCACATCCATCAGCATCTCCATGGTAATTTCAAAGTCAATGATGTATTTGTTTTCTGAAGGAATGGAGACTGATATGATGCGTTTATCTTTAATGGGAGCATCTGCGCCCGGACGTTTCCAGATGCACTCATTTTCGATCGTAGCCTTTTCAGAACCACTTTCAAGAATATCAGCCCGCAACGAAATAATCTGTCCCCGTTCAATTCCTTCCTGCCAGTAATTTCCCCCGTTCACCTTATCACATCCAAAAAAAAGCGAACTGTGATGGGGATACATCATATTTCTCATGGAAGTAACATTGGCTTTCGACGGACCGTTCACCGGAAAGAAGAACGGATACTTTTCATATTCTGAAAAAACGTAACTTGTGATCAGGTTCCCATTTTCCCGGAATTCAATTTTATCTCCAACCTTGTTAGCAGTTACCTTACCCGGCTGTGCCGTGGCAGTTGAAACCATAAGCGCAAAACACAGAGCGAAAAATGAAATAGTTTTCATAAGGCTTTCAATTTTATGATGGACTTTCCAGTTCCTTTGCAAGTAATTGCTGAGGGGTGAACCCCAGGAAAATAAGTTAGATGCGTGGAAGTCTCTGATCATCCCCTGTGGAGGTCCATAGATTACAAAGGTAAGGAAGAAATCGATTTCCAGGTAGTACTCAATTAGCAAGAGCTTGTATTTTATTTGCAAAGCAGGTATCTTTGATTTGTGAAGTTGATGCACGAACAAATTGATTTTCCCCTTCAGTCTGCCATTAAAATTAAATGGCAAAACAAACCTCACTTTACATATCCCTGGCATTTCCATTCTGAATACGAAATAATTTATGTCATCCAGGGATCAGGGAACAGTTTTGTGGCCGATCATATCGAGCATTTTCAATCGGGAGATTTGGCGATGCTGGGTAGCAATCTTCCGCATTTCTGGAGAAGCGATGAGAAATATTATGCAGACAACAGTACAAAGAACATCAATTATATTGTCATTCAGTTTTCCGATGAATTGCTGCATGAATCCCACTTTAAGTTTGCAGAATTCCAGGCGATCAGTGATCTGCTGAGGCGCTCTGCAAGGGGGATCCGTTTTTCCGGGCCCTTCCGGGAAAAAGCCGGGAAAAAAGTTATGAAAATTGCAAAAAGTAAGGGTTTCAGGCAACTTATTTTGTTGCTTGAACTGCTTCATGATCTTGGAAAAACAGGGCAATATCATTTGCTTGCATCAGAGTCTTACGATGGACAGGCGCAGGACTTTTCGAGTGACAGGATGGCCAGGGTATTACATTATATCAGTACTTCTTATCAGCAAAAAATTGAGTTGGAGAAAGTAGCAAGTATCGCTCATCTTCATCCTGCTGCATTTTGTCGTTTCTTCAAGGAGAAATCCGGAAAGTCATTGTCTCAATTTGTAAATGAGATGCGGATCGCCTATGCCTGTCGTTTGATCATTGAGGGGAAATATTCAGTCTCCCAGGTTTGCTTCGAAAGCGGGTTCAGTAACCTGTCTAACTTCAACCGTACTTTTAAGCGACAGACAGGATTCACTCCGACAGCATATTTTGACGAGTTTCACAATTTTGTATAGTTCCTGAAACGCACAGAACCTTCTTACCGCTTTGGTTGTTTAACATCTTTCCAGTATGAACTAATCCTGAAAATGATGAAAAGATCCAATGTCCTCCTGATTATTTTTGCACTCCTTGGTACCATGTTTTTCAAATCCTGTGAACAGCCCGAAAATCAAATCATCGGTTTATGGCTTTTTGATTCCATGCAGCGAACTGCTTATGAAGATGGAGAGATCACAGCAACCTTAACAGAGTATTTTGCCGATGATGAGGTGATTTACTATGAATTCCAGGACCAGGAACTCCTGATTTATGAAGGAAGGGAGAAGGAGTTGGAGGAAACATACTCATGGGAAATAATAGATGGCGAAGAGCTGATCCTTTCCCGGCTGGACAGGGATGACAGGGAAGATACGGAATTCAACATATCAAACCTGACCAGGAAAGAGCTGGTGTTGATGGACGAGCAATACAGCACGGACGGAGATATTCTTAACGTAATTGAGATACTGTACATACTCAAGCGGGTGGAAGAGTAGGATGTCTGTTTATTGAGGTTACTGTTTTTTGCTGGTCACTCATTTGCTTCCAGATTTTTGCTGTATTCCGGAGGCTTGCTGAATCTCTGAACCGAACTGAATTTTACAACCATTGCTGAATTTTACAACCGTTGCTGAATTCCAGAACCGTTGCTGAATCTCAGTGGCTTGCTGAATTTGAGAACGGAGACGGAATTTCAGGACCTTACTGTTGTGGAAGCTGTTGAACAGGATGATCAGTTCAGGCGGTCTTCAATCGTCTCACCCCTGAGCAGCGCGACCATGTTTTGTGCTGCTCTCTTTTGCAGTTCATCCAGGGAGTTCTCTGAATACCAGGCGTAATGCCCGGTGGCAATGATGCGGGGATGATCCGTGATCCGGGGGTCGATCTCTGCAGGCAGTTCCGAATCGAAGACATCCAGCCCGGCACCCCTGACCTTGCCGTCGTCAAGGGCCTGCAGCAGTGCTCCTGTTTCAATCACCGGTCCGCGTGCGGTATTGATTAAGAAAGGTCGCTGGTCCATCATGCCAAAAGCCTTGCTGTCGATGATTTGCCTGGTTTCGGGAGTGAGGTTGCAGTGGATGCTGATCACATGACTCTGGCGCAGGAGGTTTTCCAGGTCGACCTTTTCCACCCCGAGATTGGTAAATCGTGCATCCGGAATATAGGGATCCGAGGCTATTACCCTGTTGAATAGTCCTCCTGCTTTTTTGGCGAGTGTACCCCCGATCCTTCCCAGCCCGATGATGCCCAGGGTTTTCCGGTGCAGCTCAAAGATCTCCGGGAAAGGAGCTTTCCCAAATTGGTCCCTGAATGTGGCGGTTCCCTGGAAGAGTCCTCTTACACTTGCATAGATCATCGAAAGCGCATGGTCGGATACGGAATGGTTCCCGTACCCGCCCACATTGGCTACTTTCACGTTTGCACTGGAAGCTGCTTCCAGGTCAATGTTCTCATATCCTGCGCCGTAACGGATAATGACTTGTAATTTCGGACACTTCCCTATAAAGGCTGCATCGATGTTGGTCCAGCGCACGAACATACCCACAGCATCGGAAGCAAAGTTGGTTTTGCCCTGGTGGTCTTCGCGGTTTCCCCGGTAGACATGCAGTTCATACCCTGCACGGGAAAGTAATTCTTTCTCATAGTGGTAGTGGTCATACCCGGCATCGAGGATTGCTATTTTTGAAGTATGGTGTTGCATTTAGAGATTTATTTTTTTCCAGGTATTATCAAAACCCCATCTCCACCAGCTGCAGCAGGTCACCGGCTTTTGTGGATTCAGCCTTTTACCTTTCAAATGGGTCGACACAATGATTACTCGTTAATGTTCTTACTTAACTTCGGATCCGGGAAATAGCGCATCGGGCTGTACCGCTTGTATGAATCGAATATTTCTTTGTCAGGGCCTACCACACGCGGGTCCCCTGATTGTTCCAATTCCTTCATCAGTGCATGTTTCATCTCCTGTTCGATGACGAAATAATTCATATCCCCTGTCAGGTTTTCCAGGCAGTACGGGTCCGAGGTTACATTATAGAACTCAAACTCGGGACGTTTTGCAACAGAAAGTTCGAAGAAAGGCATGACGCTTTCATCTTCATGGTTCTCGATGATATAAGATTTTGTCGGCGCTGCATCAATATCTGTAAAGGCCCAGCCGGAGTGGTGTACACCTTTTTCATCGATGCCATACATGGGCCAGAGTTCATTTTCAGTGCCTTCTACCAGCCGTTGGGGAGCTCCTGCCGGCCAGCGTTCCGGTTTCATGTTCCAGATCAGCAAGTAATCCTTGCTTCGGATCATGCGTTGCGGGTACCCCCAATTTTTGTATCGGGAAGAAGAATGTCGTTCCCGTCCGGCAAACACATATTTTTTTCCCGGATCGACGATCCCCTCCTGGTCGGATGAAAGGATATGGACCATACTTTTTCCCGACATGGGCAACATACCTTCGGAGCGGGTTCCCACGACCTCAAGGATCGTGGGGGCAAGATCTGCAAAGCTCACCGGCTGGTCAATGACCCTGCCGCCTGTGTATTTTTCAGGATAGCGAACCGCAAACGGAACATGGATCCCGTACTCATAACCATTTGCCTTGGCACGCGGGAATGGCATGCCGTTATCGGAGGTAACTATGACAATTGTATTTTCCAGTTCCCCGATCGATTCAAGGTAGTCGAGCATGCGCTGGAGGTGCAGGTCAAACCATTCAATTTCCACCGCGTAATCCAGCAGGTCGCCCCTGACAATCTCGTGATCGGGGAAAAATCCGGGTACTTCCACCTGGTCAGGGTGCTTGCCCTGGCGTTTCCAAGAATCCTGCTCATAGGCGCGATGGGGTTCCCGCGCGCCATACCAGAAAAAGAAAGGTTGGTCTTCCCGGACATGCTCCATAAAATACCTGAAATTCTCAAAATAGTTGGTGGAACTGATTCCCTCTGCCGGACGCTCATCCTCCGGGCTTCCTTTCTTGTATTTGATCGTGCTGTGCTCAATTCCCCCTGCATTTGTCTTTCGCCTCAACGAATCATTTTCGTCGCGTGCATAATAGAATGGATCTACTCCTTTTCCTGTGCGACCCGTGATGTAACCGTTTTCTTCAATCAGGTCGATGAACGGCACATATTTTTTCATCCAGGAAGAGGCGTGTTGTCCCGATTGCTCATTCTGCCAGTGGTACCTGCCGGTCACAATAGAGCTCCGCGAAGGTGCACAACCCGGAGATCCGGCAATGCAGTTTGTGAAATATACCCCCTCGGCTGCAATCCTGTCGAATGCCGGTGTGTTTACAAAATCGCACCCTGCAAAACTGGTATGCGCAAAGGACTGGTCGTCACT
>CAYOSB010000257.1:0-5496 GCA_964406495.1 uncultured Bacteroidaceae bacterium
GCCTCCATGGCATTGGCACATTCTGCAACGATCTCAAAATTTTCCAGCTTTTTAACATGGCCCCTGATCAATTCTCTTGCCAGTGGTTCGTCATCTATAATAATGCATTTTGTCCTCATGGGGATAATCTTATGATACGCTAAAATTACAAAAGATGCTCGTACTATATCAAGTAATTGGAAACTTATTAAAATTTCTCTTTATATAATAAAGGTTTCAGTCAACAGTCATTAAATGTAAGTCAACAGCATGAAACAACCGCCCAAAGGCGTTCACTGCCGAATTCCCGTACTTCACACAATTTCCAACTCCATCGATTGAAATGATCTGTCATAAAGTGATACAATACGTAATATTGTATGTTATTATTTTCATACGCACTCTTACAGAAGAAGAACACTATTAATACGATGATGCAACCTTTTCCCGGCGCGATATTGTATTCTGAAAAGCTTGTCTGCCGGATCGTTCGACATCTTTCCCTGTTTGTGGGAATGAACCTGCTTTTCACATGGGTGGTCGTGATGCGGGATCCCCACAACCCGCAAATTCTTGTGATTGCGCGCAATGTGCTGATCAATTCCCTGTTCTTTTTCGGGTATGCTTACCTGACGGCCTATTTGTTGGTCCCGTATTTATTGACGCAGCGGAAGTACATCTTGTTTTTTAGTAGCTTTTTGCTTTCAGGTCTTCTCATTTCCTGGCTTAAATTCATTTTTTCAGATTACCTGTTTTTTAATGCCATTGGCAGTGAGTTCAGCAGCAGGATCGAGGCGGCAAATCTATCGCGCGTATTGGTCAACACAAAAGACATGACCTTTGTCGTGGCCCTGTTCATTATTGCAAAATACACGAAAGATAATCACCAGGTGAACAACAGGCTGACGATGCTCCAGGATGCGCAACTCAGATCTGAGATACGCTTGCTCAGGAATCAGCTTGATCCGCACGTTGTGTTCAATAACCTGAATAATTTATATTGCCTGAGCCTGAATCAATCCCCTGTTGTAACGCAAAACCTTGCACGATTGCGTTCGGTGCTTTCTTATTATTTTATTGATGGCAAGCGACAGAAGGTAAAGCTCAGCAGGGAGCTGCAAACCATTGAGGATTACCTGAATCTCGAAAAACTGAGGTATGGCGACCGTGTTACTATCGATTATTCTGTTGAGGGAGATCCCGGGAAAAAGGAGATCTTCCCACTGGTATTTTTTCCTTTCGTGGAAAATTGCATGGAGCATGGTTGTAGTATTGAATCGGGATCGGCCTGGATCAGGATCTGGATTAATATCGAAGCTGATGCTGTTTCCTTTCATGCTTCCAATAGTAAACCTGAAATAGTTCTGGAAGCTGTCCGGGCCGATGTTGATCACGCGAAAAGTGGTCCGGCAGACCGGTTGGACCTGCTCTACCCGGGCAGGTACCTGTTAAAGGTTGATGACCGGAAAAATATGTTTAGTGTCGATATTCAACTGAAGATCTGAATGGGATTGCTTGTCAATATATCGCTTGAAAACAAGTACATACGGCACGGCCTTTTCTGGCTGGCCTGGGTGATCGGGTTCACCTTTATTAAGAGTTTCGGTTACGGACTGGAAGCCTATGCAGGATGGCTGGCATATTATATCCTGACACTTCCTGTTTTTATGGCACATACCTACCTGGTGGTATATTGGGCAGCAAAGCACTTTCTTTCCGGACCGAAAATCGTAGTGTTTGTTGTCTTGTTCCTGTTGTTGATGTGGTTCTTCTCTTTCATCGAGATGTTTCTTACAAAATCGATCCTCTTACCCCTTTTCCCTTCGGTATTCACTGGCGACCTGGATTATACCAATCCTTTGAACCTGCTGATCAGCGGCATCGGCAACCTGTATATCATACTTGTCTTTGCTGCTGCCAAAATGGTCAGGTCATGGTACCTCGTAAATAAAAAAGGGCAACAACTCATGAAAAAACGCTTGTTCATGGAACGTGCAGATGCCAATGCAGGGATACAACCCGGAATGGTCCTTTTTTCTGTACGCTATATTGAAAAGATCAGCAGGCAGCGTCCCGATGACGTGGCTGAGGCTATTGCCATGCTTTCCGAACTATTGAACGCGGTCATGCAGGCACATAAAAGCATGATGCTGCGACTGGACGAAGAGATTAAGAACGTTCGCAACCTGTTGAAGCTATATGCGCTGCTTATGAAGAAGGAGTTGCCGGTATTGAAAATTGAACAGTGTAATACATCCATCACGGCACTCCCTGCCTTCATCGTTTTTTCTCCCCTGGAGATTGTGATCAGAAATTTCAAGTGGATGCCACACGATAACCTGGAGGTGTGCATCCGTGGTGAGAATATGGTATCCCTCAGCTGGAACAAGGCGGATCATGAGGTCAGAAGGCCCAAACCCGGTGAGATCATGGAGGAACTCGACATGATCTATCCTGGACGCTACCAGGTCCGCATCGAGGACAGCACACCGAACTTTACTGTTTGGATCAGTGAAGACCCGGGATGGAACGCTGAAAGTCGTTCACAGTCTGTTCAGGGGAATATAGCGACCGGGTGATGTGGAACCCTGATATTATTTTTTTTGTCGTTCATCCCTTTATACATTTACATTGACTCTTTTAAAACTTGCCGTTTACTTCTTCAGGTTTAGGTTAATATATAAAACTCGAAAAACGGCAAGTTTTTTTATTTTCATCCCACCTGGTTCAAAATTCATTTCATCATATGCTATCCAGGTCCCGTAAATGAATTCTATAAACGGGTGCTACCCAGTGTTGGGCAAATAATCGCGGCACATCAATTACTCCAGGAATCAGGAAATCTACGAAGGAGCAGCGATCATAAGCCGAAGAAGTAACCATGTAAATGCCAGGAGATCCACACCCGGCCAGGGTATATTACAGCTATTAGCGGGTAAACGACGGATAAATGTCGGCGAACGGCAATAATTGTGAGGTATTAACGTACTGAAAAACAATAATATATGACGATATTCGAAAGCGTACACTCCGTACATACCTGTGCAGAATCGGACGATTTTAACACAAATTTAAAAAACGGTAAAATTGATAAAAAACAATAGATCAGACAGTTGTGAGTTTTGGCACGAATTGTGATTTTTTTGGATCAGATTGAATGGTTCATCGGAAAATCATCATTAAAAACACAACAACATGTTTATCCACCAGAATGACATATCACTCCCAAAGGAACAGGGTGCAGGGTCGCTGCCAAACCTGGAACTATTCAAGATGCTGTTGCAACCTCATTTCCTTTTCAATTCACTGAATAACCTCTATGCGTTATCAGTGAAAAAGTCCGACCAGACTACCGACGCAATTGCGGGGTTGTCTGACCTGCTGGCCAAGGTGGTTACAAGTGCACGACAGGAATTTATTTCCCTGGACCAGGAGATTGACCTGATCGAGGAGTATATCAGGCTGGAGCGCATCTGGTTGGGAGAGACTACTTTTCTTTTGGACCTCCAGGTTTCGGGAGCTACCGGTGATTTTCAACTGCCACCATTATTATTATACACTTTTGTAGAGAACTGTTTCAAACATGGAATCAGGAAGTGCAACGGAGAGGGATGGCTGACAATCAGGATCGATGTAAAAGAGCATGCACTTCATTTCAAGGCTAAGAATCTTGTGCCTTCCTGGGAAGACGAAGTATGTGGGGAACGCAACCGCAATACAGGACTGGGGATTATGGCGGTAAAAGAATTGCTCGAAAAAAAATGTGCGGGCAGATATGAACTTAGAACAGGTCGCAAAGCCAATGTTTACGCTGTGGATCTGCAAATCAACTGTATATAAAAAAAATTATTTAATCATTAACTGTTAATATTTAATGCTATGAAAACAAAAGTTAGTTTAGTTTCGAGAATGATGACAATTGCAATGGCACTTGTCATGACTACAGGACTGGTATTTGCTGACGGCGAGATCACCGATGTATACACAAAGGGAAAGACCAACACACCCGCTGGTGATTTTGTTGTACGTACTACCAATGATGTATTTCATTTCCAGGGATCTGCTTATGAAGTATACAAAGTGTACTACGATAACCCTGCTATGAATATGAATATTGCTGTGAATGCAGATGGAAAGTGCAAGTCTTTCATTGCGTACACCAAGGATTACACACTATTCTATGATTGCAACAAGCATGGTTTTGGTGTAAGAAAAGTGATGTTTACAAATCCGGAAGCGCATGAACGGTTTGATCACATGGAGTATCAGCATCAGACAGTACTCAGGAAAAACCGGAAGATCGAGAAGAAAGATGCTGTCGAATTGATCGCTGCTTTTCTTCCCGGAATGCAAACTGCCTGAGGTAATCCTGACATATATCTTCTATAATAAAATGGCTGTCGCAAGACAGCCTTTTTTTTATGTATACTGCACGATTTTTTCGGCCATTTTCCTGAATATAAAAAAATGTGCCGGCATCATGGAGTACCAGTAGATCCTGCCCCACAACCCCCTGGGCCTGAAGGTTGCCGTTTGCAGCAGTACAGGCTTCGGATCATAATGGATTTTGAATTCGAGCCAAGCCTCACCGGGAACCTTCATTTCGGCAAACAACAATAGCCATGCCTCCTTTTTATTTGCGATGATCACACGCCAGAAATCCAAAGCATCGCCGGGATAGATGACCGACAGATTGGTCCTTCCCCGTCGCAGTCCGATCCCTCCCATCAATTTATCCAGGAATCCCCGTAAGCGCCACAGCGTATCTGCATAATACCATCCGCGGTCACCCCCGATGCTCCAGATATTATCCAGCACTTGTTCCGGATCACCTGTAATGGGGACCTCCCGGACATCTTTGAAACAACCATACACAGGTACTTCAATAAATGCAGTGACATCGATGTTACGGTTCGCGACCACCATGGCATCTTTCCAACTTGAAAGTACCAGGTTCTGTTCCATTCTTTCAAATGCCAGTTGGATCGATGTGCTGTAGTCAATTAAATCCAGCTTTACGATATCCCTGATCCTGTTTTCAGCCGTTACCACTTCGATCTTCATACTATTGACCAGGTTTACAGCCAGGTTGTAGGAAGTTGAGGTGATGAAATAGAGCCAATAAGAGGAAAGCCGCGGGGTCATCACCGGCAGGGTATAGATCCACCTCTTTAATTTACGCACCTCTGCAAACTTCAATAACATTTGCTTGTAGGTGAGTATTTCCTCACCTCCGATATCAAAGGTCTGATCGTACGTCTCTTCTTTTCCGATCACCCCATTGAGATAACCGATCACATTCCTGATGGCGATGGGTTGGCAACGGGTATTGAGCCATTTTGGGGTGACCATCACAGGCAGTTTTTCCACAAGGTCACGAATGATCTCGAAGGATGCACTCCCGGAACCCACAATAATACCTGCCCTGAGTATGGTCACCGGGATTGCTGATTTTTCCAGGATCTGTTCTACACTTTTCCGATCCGGCCGGACGTGCCGTCCCCGATGGTGGTGACG
>CAYOSB010000257.1:5506-5826 GCA_964406495.1 uncultured Bacteroidaceae bacterium
TCTACACTTTTCCGCGATTCGAGGTGACTGCTGAGACGGTCCGAATTGCTGATCCCGCTCAGGTAAATGATCTGCCGGACACGGGATTGTTCGATCGCTCCCAGAAAATTGATTGCCGAACGCTCTTCAAGGTCCTGGAATCCCTTAAGTGTTGCACTCATGGAATGCACCAGGTAATATGCAATGTCGATAGTATCGGGGATGTTCTTTAATGAATCAGGCTGAAGAAGATCGCCCTCGATCACATGGTGGTTATCCAGCGTTAGGAGATTCTCCTGCACCCTGGTTGTATCCCGGACAAGAGAAATTACTTCGTGACC
>CAYOSB010000258.1:0-5788 GCA_964406495.1 uncultured Bacteroidaceae bacterium
CGCTGACCCACATCAAAGGCAGGGAGATCGATTACTGGAACCTGGGAAAGGGCGAGGGTACCGTGCGGACGGAGGCATTGCTTGCCACGGAGGAGGGTCCGGTTACCACCTCCTTTACTGCGTTGCACCAGCATATTGATAAAGGACATGAAGCCGGGGAACGGGTGACCATGGATGAATTCTGGGATGTGAAGTATTGGGGAAAAACGGCAGACGGGAACCGGTATATCCTGGACCTCTATACCACCCTGCGCAATGTGTTGCAGGATACGATTGTCTTTGATGCATATCGCTACGGGGGTGGATTGGGATACAGGGCAACAGCGGAATGGGACAATGAGAACAGCACCATACTGACATCGGAGGGAATGGACCGTACCAACGCCGATGGCACCAGGGCCAGGTGGTGCATCGTTGAGGGGGCATCTTCCGTGGATGAGGGGCGCTCTGGTATCCTTTTTTTAAGTCACCCTGACAATCGTGAACACCCTGAGCCGATGCGCGTGTGGCCGCCTGGTTCCGGCAAAGGAGACGTATTTTTCAATTATTGTCCCATCCGGCACAATGAATGGCTGATCCTACCGGGGATGGACTACAGGCTGAAGTACAGGATGGTGGTGTTTGACGGGGAACTGACTGCTGAAGAGGCAGACAGGTACTGGCATAGTTTTGCTTATCCTGAATAGTTGTAAAGTGGAGGAATCAATTTGGAAATACAACCAGTGGCAGAACGGATCAAAAATGAAACCCGCATCAATAGGTATAGAAATTTGGGTTCGCCGGGCGCCATTTATTGAGGCAGCTGGTCACCCTGAGCATACGTGGGATGTAAATCAAACAAAGTACAACAGAATAAAAACAACCAGGACCGATGAGAAAAATTTTTATTGTATTGATTGTTATGATGACGAGTATTGGACAGGCCCAGGACAGCGGACTGAAAGGGAAATCTGTGTTGATCTACAACTTTACCGGGGAGGGGTACGTGCACGAGAACATTGCTGCAAGTGCAGAGGCGCTTGAAGAGATCTGCAGGGCCCTTGGGATAGAAACAACGCATGCGGATCATCCGGAAGTTTTTGAAAAGAAGGACCTGCAGAATTACGATGCCATCATTTTTTCCAATACCAACAACGAAGCATTCCTCAGCCGGGAGCAGCGAGCGGCTTTCAAAGCCTACATTCTTTCAGGGAAAGGATTCATGGGCATTCATTCGGCCAATGCATCGGCGCAGGATTGGCCCTGGTATGTAAAAATGATCGGGGGAAAGTTCGTCCGCCATCCCAAGCTTCAGAAATTCGATATCCACGTGATAGATCCCACCCATATTTCTACCTCCCACCTTCCCGAGGTGTGGAAATGGGAAGACGAATGTTACTATTCCGACCACCTGAACCCGGCCATCAACATCTTGCTCGCGGGGGATCTGAACACCATCAGGGATGATCAGAAAGACGAATACCCCGGGGAGGTATTTGGTAATTATATTCCCCTGGCCTGGAACCATGTGTTTGAAGGAACCAGGGTGTTTTACACTGCGCTGGGACACAAGAAAGAGTATTATGATGAGCCGGCCTTCAGGAATCATCTGAAAGGAGGTATTGTCTGGATCCTGGAATGATACACATTTTGAAAAAAAGAATATGAATATGAAAAAAATCACCTGGCTGTTGCTGTTGCCATTTCTCCTGGCAGCATGCGGGCCCAAATCGAATCAGACCTTGGAACAACAAGACAAAATCACCCTGATGGTACTGGATCCGGGGCATTTTCATGCCTCACTGGTACAAAAAGAGATGTACGAAGAAATTGACAGTACCGTGTACGTGTTTGCACCCGGGGGCATGGAGGTGGAGGACTACCTTGCCAGGGTTGAATCCTATAACCAGCGGGAGGAAAATCCTACTGCCTGGAACCTGGAAGTCTACACCGGGCCGGATTTCCTGGAAAAAATGCTGGAAGAGCAACCCGGGAACCTGGTCGTGCTTGCCGGGAATAACCAGCGGAAAACTGAATACATTGACGCCTGCATCGATGCCGGGTTGCACGTGTATTCCGACAAACCCATGGCCATCGAGCCTTCAGACTTTGAGCTGCTTCGGGCCGCTTTGGAAAAGGCAGAGGAGCAGGGACTCCTGTTGTATGATATCATGACTGAGCGGTTTGAGATCACCACCATCCTGCAGAAGAAGCTGTCGCAGCAGGATGCGATCTTCGGAGGACTGGTGCAGGGTACTATCGAGGAACCCGCCATCACCAAGGAGTCGGTCCACCATTTTTTTAAGTACGTCTCGGGTCAGCCCTTGCAGCGTCCTGACTGGTTTTTTGATGTTCGCCAGGAAGGGGAAGCCATCGCAGATGTGGGCACACACCTGGTGGACCTTGTCATGTGGGAAGCCGTTCCTGGTGGCGTACCCAACTACGAGCAGGACATCGAGATCCTGGTCTCGAAGCGCTGGCCCACCCCCCTCAGTGCCGGACAGTTTCTTAAAGTAACGGGCCAGGAATCCTTTCCTTCATTCCTGGATGAATATATCGTTAACGATACGCTCCTGGCCATTTCCAACAGTGCGATCGATTATACAGTAAAAGGCATTCATGCGAAGGTTTCAGTGGAGTGGGCATTCCAGGCACCGGAAGGAGCGGGTGACACCCATTATTCCATCATGCGCGGGAACACATCCGACCTGATCATCCGCCAGGGACCTGAAGAGCAGTACCGTCCGGAACTGTATGTCAGGGCCGGGGAAGATATTTCGCCTGGTATGTTGCAAACGCAACTGGACCTCTATCTCAAAGCGTCCCTTGCGGAGGAATACCCGGGCATCGCTTTTGAATCTGTGGAGGATGGTTTGTGGCGTGTCAATATTCCCAATAAATACAGGAAGGGGCATGAAGCCCATTTTGCACAGGTAACGCGGAAGTTCCTGGATTACATGGAAGACGGGCAATTGCCCGAGTGGGAGGTTGAGCAGATGCTTGCCAAATACTACACCACCACCCGGGCTGTAGAACTGGCAACCGATTGATTTGGAGTATTTCACCTGGTCCGTTGACGTGAATTGCCGCTTGCCAATGGGTCCGTTGCTTGAAGTACATCGTACCATGGCATGGAACCATCCAGGAGTTTAGATTATTGTCTTTCCCTGGGTATATCTGCGTGAAGCTTTATCCTGCCAGGCCCTATATTTATCTGCGCGCATCGATTGTTGCCAGTTCCGGTGTATTTCCACGTGCCTGGATTATTGCCAGACCCTTGGGGAACGGTAGTAATTAACCCCCCGTTGGTCCAGGAGCACTTCATGAGCATGCAGCCGTTTCCTGTAGTGTTCCCAGGAGAGGTCGACGGGATCACTCCATCCGAGCTCTGCATGTCCGATCAACCTGGGGAAGGCAAGGAAGTCAATATCATCGGATGTTTCAATCGTCTCTGCCCATAGCGGTGATTCCACACCCAGGATCTGTGCTTTGCCGATCCCGTCCGCCAGGCCGGTGGGTGACCAGTTGTAGGCATCGTCCACTTCAATATATGCAGCCCAGTTAAGACCAAGTTGGGTAGTGGAATCGTATTTCATATCCAGGTAGCAGTATTTTGCCGGAGATATGATGATCCCGGCACCTTTATCCACCGCTCTTCTTGCGTTTTCCGCAGAGGCCCAGTATTGTGCGATGTCACCTTCGGAGAGCTGTGCATGGGAGATTTCATCCCAGCCGATCATGATTTTGCCATGGGAATTGACGATCTTCTTCACGCGGTTGATAAAATAGATGTAATCGGGAAGGGCGGTAACATGTGATTCGTCTCCACCCACATGGAAATAGGGTCCCGGCGTCATTGCGCAGATCTCCCGGACCACATCATCAACGAACTGGTAGGTGATTTCCTTATCTGTACACAGCGTACTGAATCCTACACGAGTGCCTGTATACAGCTCCCTTGCCTTGCCGTCGCAATTCAATTCAGGGTAGGATGCCAGGGCTGCATTGGTATGTCCGGGCATATCGATTTCCGGCACAATGGTGATATATCTTTCCGCGGCATACGCCACCAGGTCACGGTATTCCTCCTGGGTATAAAATCCCCCGGGTCCGCCGCCTACCTCCGTGCTGCCGCCGATTTCCGTAAGCTTCGGCCATGATCTGATCTCGATGCGCCAGCCCTGGTCGTCTGAAAGATGCAGGTGCAGGTGGTTGATCTTGTAGATTTTCAGCAGGTCGATGTGGCGTTTAACAATTTCAGGTCCGAAGAAATGCCGGGACACGTCCAGCATGGTCCCGCGGTAGGCATATTCCGGCCAGTCCCTGATCGTTCCCGTGGGGATCCGGATACTGTTTTCGCTTGTGACCAGCCCATCGGCTCCCGTGGTGAGCAGTTGCCCGAGGGTGGTGATGCCACGAAAGATTCCCTCGGGGTGTGTGGCAGAAATGACCATGTCCCTTTTCTCGATATGGATGGTATATGCTTCTTTTCCGGGATGTTCCTTCATCTCTTTTTTATTTTTGCCCGAATCCACTGTAACGTCTCCAGAAATCGTTTTTACGTCCCTGGAATTCGCTTCTACGTCCTCCGAATCCGCTGTAACATCTTCGGAATCCACTTTACCATCCGCTGGATCAACTTTGTCACCGCCTGAATCCGCTTGAACGTCCCCGCTATCCGTTTCCATGACCAGCCGGATCCGGTTGTATCTCTTCCACCAGGGGCAATCTCCCGTTTCAATCTCGAGCGCAGACATTTCCCCGATCATTGCGGACAGGAGATCCGCATTTTTTTCGAGCAGGGTGTCGCTGTAGCAGATCCGTGTGCGTTTTGAGATGGTAAATGTTTCACCAGCGGCTGTTACTTCCCGGGGCAACGGGATGAGGTGATGTGCAGAGAGATCCGTGGGTGTGTCGTTATCGCATGCCGGCATACTTCCGAGGGCGAAGATGGAGATAAAGAGCAACCATGTGTGTTTCATAACCTTGAGCTGTGTTTCATATCCTTTTTGTGCCTTTTTACATATCATGGACCGTATGTATTTCATACGACCTGAATTGTAAGTAAATATAGCGCAAAATACTATTTCTCAAGGCTGATCCCGACAAAAGCGTGTCGTGGCATGCCGGGGTAGTAGTACCTGGGGGGTGCTCCACCGAATGAAGGCGCATTGACCAGGATCATGGAGGCATACGAAGTATTGAACAGGTTATTGACGCCACCATTCAGCCTGATGCTGAAGGGCAGCTGATCGGCAACGATCCTGTAGGAAATCCTGGTATTGGCCAGCCAGTGCCCTTCGTAGATTTCTGTATTGGCATCGTTCATGTACTGCTGACCGCTGTAATTCGATTCAATTACGATGTTGAGGTTATTCCTGAATGAAGATACCAGCCTGGCATGGATCACCTGGGCTGGGATCCCGGGGAGCGCGTTGCCTGAATAATCTGTACCGTCGTCGATAAATTGCGTGAACTTATTGCTGTTCAGGTAAATGCTGGTGGTCAGGGTATGCTCCCACCGTGTTTGCAGACTTGCGGGGGTCAGGTCGAACCTGTTGAATATTTCGATCCCTGCAAGCCGGGCTCTGCCGGCGTTGATCCCCGTAAAGATCTCCTCGGTGATCCTTTCGGTCACCAGCATGTTTTCAATGAAGATCGCATAGAGGGCCAGATCATAGTGCCAGCGGTCGTTGAGGGTCCAGCCGCGTATACCCAGGTCCGTATTCCAACCGGTTTCGGGCAGCAGGTCGGGATTCACCAGCCCTTCCGGCAGCAGGGTCTCCTCCAGGGAGGGTGCAGAGAAACC
>CAYOSB010000259.1:0-5764 GCA_964406495.1 uncultured Bacteroidaceae bacterium
CATGGTAAAATTCTCTTCTTTGTGAAGACGAAAATATGGCTCCAGTTTTTCGCGGGAAACCCGTTTCATGGCATCATCCATTCCCCAGTTGCCACCTTTGCAAAAAACAGGAACGCCGTTTACCTTAATGGTAAGAAAAGGATTATTGCTCTTTTGCTCGATCGTCTGAAGCAGATTGGGGTCAGCGCCCATTGCTAAACGGGGTAAAAAAGTACTGTTACCAACATCTACTCTGTCGATAGTGTTAAAAAGAACCTTTCCTGCTGCCTCTATAGGATTGTATTCAACACGTCTCATGGAATGCTCATTCTCAGCAAGTGATAGTTCATACGATAATTCACGGATGCCAAAACGTGTTTCAACCCTGTCGGATATTTCTCCATCTGCAACAGCTTCAAGGTTGAGCAAATATAACTCCTGTCTTCCGTAACCATTTGGCCACCAAAGTCTCGGATTTGAAATATTCAGCTGATGAAATTCTTCAGGAGTATAAAAAACTTGTGTTGATTCTCCTGGATCGAGATTTATATTCTTACTGAAGCTTGTCGACTCAATATTTCCTTTAAGCAATATTTTTTTCTGCTGGTCAGAATGATTGATTACCGTTGCTTTTATTTTAATGGCAGAGACAGTAGTATCAGGAAGGGGAAGGTCAGTAATTATTTGAGGATCTGTGATCGTGACATCGCCGGTAAAAGATAGTACCACATTTTGCCATATTCCAATATTTCTGTCACGGATACCAGGTACCCAGTCCCAGCCTTCAGAGGAAATAAACGTCGGCCCATCGAGGCATAACTGACCACCATTCGGACCTTTATCGGTTTTTGAAGATTGCTCGTGTGGAATACCCGGATTATGAGGTGGATGGATGTTTACAGCCAGAACATTTTTACCCTGTTTGTCAATCAGGTCGGTTGCATTGAAGGATCCCCGGGCAAATGCACCGGAAATCTGCCCCAACAATTTTCTATTCAGCCAGACGTCGGCTTTGTAATTAATCCCATTAAAATGCAGCCAGGTCAATTTCTTATCCTTATTTTCAGGTAATGTAAATTCGAGCCGATACCACCAGTCTTCCCGGCATAGCGAATCAGGAATAAGCAAGTTATTTAATCCATAGTAAGGATCAGGATAAACACCCTGATCGACCAGGGTGGTAAGCACCGTCCCCGGAATTGTTGCATTATACCATTTTGAAGTATTTAAATCTGGATTAAAAATTGAAACAGGTGAAGCCGTTACCGTTTTTGAATCAGTCATTTCCCAACCTGAATTCAATTCAAATTTATTTTCACTTATTGGCTCAAATATTACCTGGGGATCAATTTTGGGTTTGCGTTCAGGCAATTGAGGTTCAGCCCTGGATACGGGCAGTGTTGAAGAATCCTGAGGTTGATGTAACCCAAAATTCATTTCATAAGTCTGAGAAAAACCTGATTGCTGTAGGCAGAAAACGATCAGTAATATGATGCCTCTACACAGTTGATGCTGGTTTCTTTTCATTGTATAGGTCTATTAATTCTTTTTGGATTTCAATTATTAATTGTCCCAGAGACTGGTTCTAATCTTGATTATATTCGTATATAATCTGTAATTTTTCAGGCGGGCCATCATTTTGCATCCTGCATCCTGAATTCAGGAGGCCCTGTTCCGGGCATTGAGCGATATGAATAAGGTCCAAAGTAAAATCGATATTATTATTCGCTTCATGATTTTAGGTTTATCAGAAAGTCTAAAATTATCTTTTCCCTGATGAGACTGATTTTTTGTGCGTCCCAAAGTTTTTCTATTTTGTTCCTTCACAAAGAAATTACAGTCCAAAAGGTTCCTCTTTTTGATTTGGTTGATGGGCAAAGCACTCTGCTGCCATAATCTGGATCATGATTCTGCAGCTTGCTACTTGCTCACCGAAGGAGAACAGATCTGGTATGGCACCGGGGGAAGATATGCCGAAGCACCGCACATCTACAAAAAAGACGGATACTATTATTTCATGGCAGCAGAGGGAGGTACGGAGGAAGCACATTCTGTTACGATCGCCAGGAGCAATAATATCCGGGGATCATACATCGACAATCCTGACAATCCTATCTTATACCATGCAAATGCTGCAGGACAGCAGAAAAGTATCCAGGGGGTCGGACTCTATGCAACAGGGAATGGGAAAGCCGCAAAAACATGGGCCGAATATGACTATTTCGATTATGAGGGAAACGAGGTGTCTTGCAATCGCAGGTAAAAATCGTAATCCCATTTGCTATGTTCGTCTACGGTAGCATTCCGTTGCTGTAAAAAAAAAGAAAAAAATCAGGCAGATTTTGTAAATTCAATTGGTATAAATGATGCCCAGTAATCTTATTATGATCAGGTTCACACCTACGTAATTGAAATTTGTAATATCTAAATTATAATTCAAATGTACCCCAACTACCCATTAAAATCAGATTCAATTCTGTACGGATCCTTTTTCGCAAAAAGCCGCCAGCTGTTTGCAATATTGCTTCTTTCCTTTATATCATGTATCTGTTGTATTCCAGCCCATGCCCAGCCAATTGTGATCTATGCAGCTGCAGATGGAAACGGTGATGGAAGCAACTACAATGAGGCCGCCGCACTTCCCGATGCCCTCACCCAGGCCCAATCTGCAGATTCCGCTGTGGTTTACCTGGTTCCCGGCACCTATGCGTTGTCAAACACCCTTGAAATCAGCCTGAAAACCGGTGAAAAGTCAGGGATCCATATGATCGGTGGCATTATGCCAGACGGAACCATCAGCCATGACAGGGATATTACCATCATCGATGGCGAGAATACCCGCCAGATACTTCGCCTGAATACACATGCCCAGAATGCCAGGCTGAATATGGGGATCACCGGAATCACTTTTAGAAACGGCATGACCTCAGATGATGGGAATGCAACCACTGTAGACCATGGAGGAGCCATTTCGGCATATGAAGGGAACTGGGACAGTACGGGGGTGATCAACCTGCGCATTGAGCATTGCACGTTCATGGACAATAAGACCTCCGATTCAAAAAGTGGCGGAGCCATCTATTCCAACTGCCTGATACATATTTACGATTGTGAATTCCTGAGGAATGAAGCGTATAACGGAGGTGCTATCCTGGCAAGTCCCCCTGCCTCCGGGGACCGGAATTCAGTGATTTCAATCGAAGAAAGTGAATTTGAAGAAAATAAAAACTACGGCAACCAGGGAAGCAGCATTTATCACAACCTTACCCTAAAGATCAGAAAGTGCAAATTCCATGGGATGTTTGATGGCAGCGAAATTGGGCCGGGAAGCTGTATCTGGGGAGATAATTATTCAACCACCTATATTTCTCAGAGCGCATTTACCAATCTGGTTTGCAAATACTGGGGTTCCGCCTTTCAGACGTTCGGGGGGAGTGCCTATATCGACAATTGTGTTTTCAAAGACAATAAGGCCGGGGGGGTCAGCGGGGCCACGGACGGCTACGGTGCAGTTGCCTTTTATCATAGCAACAAACCAGCCACCACCAAGCGAATTACCAATTGTACCTTTTCAGGCAACTATTCCAGGTATGGAGCCGGCACCTATGGCGGAGCTATTCATAACCGGGGACTGAATAATGATGATTTCCTGGTATCCAACTGCATTTTTTGGGGGAATGGCACGATGCCCGTTGTAACACAAATGGGAGTGGCCCGTATCTCTTACAGCAATATCGAAGGAGGCACACTGACTGGTTTCGCAGATGCTGGTAACAATATAAATGCAGACCCGCTATTTACTGACACCCTGCTTCACATAGGAAAAAATTCACCATGCTACAATACCGGGACAAATTCATTTGAACCAGAAGCCACGAAAGATTTTGATGGACATACCAGGATCCTTTCAGGAACAGTGGACATAGGAGCTTATGAGGTCAACACCCCACCTGACAGCCTCTGGTTAAGCAATCTCACCTTTGCAGAGAATCTCGACTCCGGCAGCGTGGTCGCCACTGTTTCCGGAAGGGACCCTGATCCGGAGGATGCAGGAAATTTTCGATTCAGGCTGATCCCCGGAGACGGATCAAATGATAAAGACAATCACCTCTTTGCATTGGATGGACTGGATCTGAAATTTCTCGCTGTTGGCGATTATGAAACGGATTCTGTCTTCAACATTCACCTGGGAATCATGGATCCCAGCGATGATTATTTTGAAGACGCATTCACCCTGAAACTCCTGGATACCAATGACCCTGTCGAGGTAACCGGATCAGTGACAACTCCTCAATCCATCCAGGCAGGCCAACCCTACAGTTACACCTATCCTGAAGACCTTTTCTATGACCAGGATGGAATAGAAGACCTCGTAGTTTCCAGCGGCCTTGAAAATGGATCCGCATTGCCTCCCTGGCTGATGTTTGACGCAACATCCCGGACCTTTTCCGGGACACCTGAAAATACCGATGCCGATTCACTTGTGATTGAAATAAAAGCCGAAGATCCGGAGGGTTCCAGCGCCTCGGTTACTTTTGGTCTGAAGGTCGAACTTGTCGAATCGGTCGAAAACTTTGAGACAGCTGTAATGCAGGTATTTCCAAATCCGGCAAATGAATACATTACCATCCGCTTTCATGCCGGTGAACAGGTTAAGCAAATCCGGATCCTGGATTTGAACGGTGCATGTGTCATTCAAAAAGATCAGATGAGTGGCGGTTCCTGCAGCCTCGAACTCGACAAATTGACCCCGGGCATTTATGTGCTGGAAGCTGTAGGTCAAAAATGCCGGTACTTGAAACTGGTCAAAAAGTAATAGTAGCATAATGGGTAAAGGATAACCGGGTGGGGGAAAACATAATTCCTTCCCTTTAGCCTATTGTTGTTTTTTTAATCAAAAAACTTTCTTGCGATCGAGCAGAAAGAGGGCACCAGGAAAAAAATGTGTATTAGTTTTCCTGAATCTTTCTCTGGATGTTTTCCTCAACATATTCCAGGATATCACCAGGTTGACAATCTAAAGCACGGCAAATTGCGTCCAGGGTCGTAAATCGAACGGCTTTCACTTTCCCTTGTTTTAATATGGACAGATTTACTTGTGAGACACCCACTTGTTCGGAAAGGTCTTTTAACTTCATTTTTCGCTTCGCCAACATCACATCCAGGTTCACTACTATTGCCATAATCCTTTATTTTTATACGGTGAGTGAACTTTCAATTTCGTTGAACAGGTCTTTATAATTCTTCTCGTTTTTTCCCCATGAAGTAATTTGGAAAAATGTCACAGAGCAAAATTTCATTTTTGTTTCATCGCCAATTGTTTCAAAGCTGATATAAAGGTTCTCTCCCCATGACTTCCATGAAATATTTGTAATGGCCAGAATTTCAAAATTGTCCTGATCAGCTTCTACTAATTTGAATTTTGATTGATTGATAACCTCAACGATTTTATCGAACATCAATGCTTTAGGTATATCAAATTGCTTTTCTGAATGAATCTTTGAAGTAAGAAGATTAAAAGGACTCGTAAAATACCTTTTCAGGGAAAGTGATCTTCTAAGGATTAAGTTGACCATGAAAAATCCCAGAATAAAAAATATTATAATTAACAAAGCAGGATTTCCAGGTTCTAAATATAAACCGATTGAAACCGGAACCAGGACAAGGATTACTAAGACTACAAACCAAATAGTAATGTCCCTCAATGTGGGTTTATGCGTGATGTATTTCACAAGTAAATATTTAAGTTATAGTATTAATTTACAATATGTTATAAACTTCGTTT
>CAYOSB010000260.1:0-5750 GCA_964406495.1 uncultured Bacteroidaceae bacterium
CGGAGAGGGTGAATTCAGTTGTTATTTTGCACCCGGACGGGTCAACCTGATCGGGGAGCATACGGATTATAATGGTGGATATGTCTTTCCATGTGCCCTCTCGTTCGGGACCTACCTGCTTGCCAGGAAAACCAACACGAGAAAAGTACATTTTGCCACCATCAATTTCGATCATCGCGGAGAGGTCTCTCTGGATGAAGCCTTTGAAAAAGAAGGCAAATCATGGATTAATTACCCACTTGGTGTGATCAACGAATTGCGCAAAGAAGGAAAAGAAATTGAAGGCCTTGAATTACTTTACTCTGGTGACATTCCAAACGGCGCCGGGCTCTCCTCTTCGGCTTCCATTGAAATGGTAACCGGTACAGCATTGAATGATCTGTTTGGCTTCGGTATTGATAAGATGGACCTTGTGAAGATAGGTCAGAATGCCGAGAATAAATTTGTCGGAGTCAACTGCGGCATCATGGACCAGTTTGCCAGTGGGATGGGCGCCAAAGACCATGCGTTGTTCCTGAATTGCGAGACACTTGACTACGAAAAAGTGCCCCTCGTACTGGAAGGGATCAAGATCGTGATCTCCAACACTAATAAGCGACGCGGGCTTGCAGATTCAAAGTACAACGAAAGAAGAACAGAATGTGAAACGGCAGTCGAGGAGATCAGCAAGGTCAAACCTATTCCCAATCTCAGCAGGTTGTCACTGGATGAATTCAAGGAACTTTCATCTAACATCACCGAGGAGGTCGTAAGACGCAGGGCGCACCACGTCATTTCTGAGAATGACCGCACATTGCGTGCTATTTCTGCGCTGAATTCAGGTGATATTGAAGAATTCGGGAAACTGATGAACCAGTCTCATGATTCCCTGCGCGATGATTATGAAGTGACTGGAGATGAGCTGGACACCCTTGTGGATGAAGCGAGGAAGATCCCGGGTACGATCGGAAGTCGCATGACCGGTGCCGGATTCGGTGGATGTACTGTCAGCCTTGTAAAGGATGATGCCATTGAAGATTTCATCAGGCAGGTGGGGGAAAATTATGAGAAAAAGACAGGTGTTACTGCTGATTTTTATATCGCAGAAGTAGGCGACGGAGCGAAAAAGATTACCCTCTAATCGCACCTTAAATTAGCTGTAATCAATTATCTTTACTGCTCAACCAAACCTGAGCAGTTATGAAATTTAAGCTTTTTGTTCCTGTTGCGATACTGTTCCTCGCAGTAGCCTGCACATCCGACGACACACCCAGGTACCTCAATACCAACCTGTCCATTGAAAAACGCGTGGACGCCCTGGTGGATCGCATGACTCTTGAAGAGAAGGCCTCCCAGATGGTCCATTCTTCCAAAGCAATCGACCGCCTGGGCATTACCGAATACAACTGGTGGAACGAGTGTCTTCACGGCGTCGCGCGTTCGGGACGTGCAACGGTTTTTCCACAGGCCATTGGTCTTGCCGCTACATGGGATCGAGCAATGGTCTATGAGATGGCAGATGTGACATCCACTGAGGCGCGAGCCAAGTACAATGATTTCCAGTCGAAAGGCAAACGCGGCATCTACCAGGGACTCACCTTCTGGTCGCCCAATATCAATATTTTCCGCGATCCCCGCTGGGGACGTGGCATGGAAACCTATGGTGAAGATCCCTTCCTGACCGGTGAAATCGGCACACAATTTATCAAAGGATTGCAAGGCGATGATCCGGACTATTTCAAGGTGATCGCCACGTCCAAACATTACGCGGTGCATAGCGGGCCCGAGCCCCAGCGACACTCATTCAATGCTGTGGTAAGTGACCGCGATTTCCGGGATACCTACTTCCCCGCATTTAAAAAAACCATTGAGGAGGGCAAGGCCTATTCGGTCATGTGCGCCTACAATGCCTATATGGGTCAACCCTGCTGTGGCAGCGATGTATTGCTTGAGCACTTGCTCAGGGACGAACTTGGTTTTGAGGGCTATGTGGTATCCGACTGCGGGGCCATACGCGATTTCTTCAGAGGTCATAATATTGTAGAAACAGCTGCAGAGGCTTCCGCTATAGCAGTAATGGCAGGCAATGACCTCAATTGCGGGCACGCATACGACAGTCTGGTATCAGCAGTAAAGCAAGGCATGATTGCTGAAGCAGATCTGGATGTTTCAGTAAAAAGGCTGATGACCGCCCGCATGAAATTGGGCATGTTTGATCCACCTGAGATTGTCCCCTGGTCTGAACTGGATGTACAAATTGTTGCCAGTGCAAAGCACCACCGTGTAGCACTGGAAACAGCCAGGAAATCTATGGTATTACTTAAGAACGAAGACAATACCCTTCCCCTATCCAAAGAGATTGACAAGATCGCCGTGATCGGACCGAATGCTGCCGACATCGAGGTGATGTGTGCTAATTATAACGGAACTCCAGTTGATCCGGTCACACCTTTGCAGGGAATTATCGACAAAACTGAAGGGATTTCAACCGTAAAATATGCACGCGGGTGTGCGCATGCCGATGGACTTCCTTTCCTTGAGGCCATTCCATCCAGGTATCTTCATACCGGTGAAGATTTAACGGAAAACGGGTTAATGGCATCCTATTATAATAACAAGAATGCTGAAGGAGAACCTGTAATCGAATCCATAGATAAAAACGTTGACTTTTACTGGTGGGACAAGTCGCCCTATGAAAATCTTGAAGATGATCGTTTTTCTGTAACCTGGACCGGGTACCTGGTACCTGAGAAGAGTGGAACGTATGCCATAGGTGGCGAAGGCAAATATTTTCAACTCAAATTAGATGGGAACACAGTGGCAAGTAATAAGAAAGTGCACCGTCCCACTAAGGAATACAGCTATGTGGAACTGAAAGCAGGTCAGCCTTATGAAATCGATTTGATGATGTGGGACAGCCAGGGTGATGCGATGTGCCGCCTGATCTGGGAATCTCCGGAGCAGAATCTGGAGGAACAGGCCATGGAGGCGGTAAATTGGGCCGACCAGGTGATCATGTTCATGGGTTTATCCCCAAGGCTGGAGGGCGAAGAGATGAAAGTGGAAGTAGAAGGATTTAACGGCGGGGACCGCACATCACTTGATCTGCCTGAAGTCCAGCGACAACTAATTCAGGATATCATTGCCACAGGAAAACCGGCAGTGCTCATATTGCTGAATGGCTCGGCGGTATCAATCAACTGGGAAAACGAACACGTACCTGCTATCCTGGAGGCCTGGTATCCTGGTGAAGCGGCAGGAACCGCCATTGCCGATGTACTTTTCGGGGATTACAATCCAGCGGGGCGATTGCCGGTTACCTTTTACCGGTCTGTCGACGATTTACCCCCTTTTGATGATTACAACATGGAAGGTAAAACCTACCGTTATTTTGATGGGGATGTATTGTATCCTTTTGGCTATGGACTTTCCTATTCCTCATTTGTCTACAGCAATCTCTTTATTGACAAGCCTGCCATATCGGCTGGAGAAACGGTCACTGTTTCCGTAGATGTAACCAACACGAGCGAGCTGGACGGTGAAGAGGTTGTCCAATTCTATATCCACGAGACGGACACTCCGGATCCAAGACCTCAGCTGGACCTGCGTGGATTCGAGCGTATTAAGATCAAAGCCGGTGAGACGAAAACGATCAGCGTGGAATTCTCCCAGGATGAACTTGCGTACTATGACCTGGAGAAGGACACTTATACATTAGATCCTGGAAAAATCGAAGTATTTGCCGGTCCATCCTCAGACAGGGAAAGGCTGCTTAAAACGGTCCTGGAGGTGAAATAGGAGGAAACGGGAACTTTTATTGTCCCGATTGGTTGAAAAAATGCACCGGGGTCCACAATGGATCTCTCCACAACCAGGGCCGTAATCCTTGCTATTGAAGGTGGTCATTGATATTGAAGGTGGTCAGGGCTTATCTATTTTAACGATGGTTTCCTTGATTTGGCCAAACGGACCGTTCAACACCAGGACATAGGGACCGTCGGGCAATGCTGCGACGTTCACTTCGAAGGGATTGGATGAAACAAGCTCATCTCTCATCAGCTTGCCCTGGAGGTTGTATATCTGGATATTCTCCTGTCCGGAAAGGTTCCTGAACCTGAGTAACAGCCTATCCTGAACCGGGTTGGGACCCATCATATACTCTTTACCATCAGGAATCATCAGCTGGGCAAAACTCTTTGCAAGCAAAAAGTCTTCCGGGTCAAACCGAACATCCAGCACATTTCCGCTGACAGGTATGGCAAAAGTCTGTTCATTTTTGTCCTGGTACAGTCTCACTGTATCATTCCCCTCACTCGTGGACACCAGGAGATCAAAATGCATTTTAAACAGCGATGTATTGGTCGTGGAAGTCTCCTGCAGGCTTTGCACATATAACGTATCATTTTTTTCTTCTGCAACAAGGTTAAAGCTTGGATGTCCTGTGCCGTAATACCACTGGTCGAAAAAACAGCTGAAATCCATGTTGCTTTCCTCCTCGAGCAATTCCCTGAACTGTTCTGCGGTTGCAAGGCTGTCTGTATACTGTTCAGAATATGTTTTCAGGATATCAAAGAAGAGTGCATCATTGTTCAGTTCATACCTGATCATATGGATGATTGCGGCCCCTTTTTTGTAAGACAATCCATAGTCAAATACCCTGCTTACATTATCTGCATCTTCGAGGGGTACGTAAACTGATCCCGTCTCTTCAAAGGCCAGTGATTTTGCGTAAGCCATCCAGTTGTCTGCCTCTTCCTGGGAGACCAGGTACTGCAGTGCAACATATTCGAAATATGAAGCAAAACCTTCATTAATCCAAATATCCTGCCAGTTCCCACAGGTGATATTGTCCCCGAACCATTGATGCGCAAGTTCATGGGCCACCAGGGTAAAATTGAAGTTGGAAAGTGTTGTCATGGTCTGATGTTCCATTCCGCCTCCCATGGGGGCAACAGCATGACCGTACTTTTCCTCTGCAAAAGGATAGTCGAGGACGAGGTCCGAAAACAGGGTAATCATCTCCCCAGTATCATCTATTCGTGATTTCCAGCGTTCAAAATATGCATCGTCATCGTAAATATAATTTTGAACAAGCACGGAATCTCCGGGTTGCGAAAGTGGCGCATGAAAGGAATAATCCCTGTAATCCGCCACAGCAAGAGAGATCAGGTAATATGCAATCGGATAACGGGAACGCCACTTGAATGTATGTTTTCCTTCACCGGCCTCTTCAATTTCCACCAGCACCCCGTTTGAGCCAGCCATCAGCTCCTTATCTACCGTGAGGTCCACCCAAACCGAATCTGCTTTATCGGTCAACACCTGTTTTACAGGGAACCAGTCACGCGCGTTCAATGGTTCAGACAACGTATAGGTCACCCACTGGTTATTCGTGTTGTCATATGCTGATGTGATCCCGGCAAAAAATCCACGGTCCTGGCCGGCGTCACCCTGGTAATGTATGGTAACCACCACATGATCACCGGCAGCAGCCAATGCAGGCAAAATGAGCTGATCATTCTCATGTCTCCAATCCAGAATGGGCGCACTATTTACCTCGATGGCAGTTATCTCCAGTTCATCAATGAGTTGGAAAGACAGGGAATCCACAGCCTTGGTGGTCACAAGATGTATGGATGTAAAACCTTCAATGTATGTGTTCTGATTGGAAACCTCCAGGCTGAGATGATAGAAAGTGACATCATATTTAGAGAGCCATTGCTCATAGAGTGGATTTTCATACACCTCCTCCAGGTAATGGTCCAGTGGAC
>CAYOSB010000261.1:0-976 GCA_964406495.1 uncultured Bacteroidaceae bacterium
ATGGAGAGGAGGATACGATCATTGTAACCCGTTCGAATAAGCGGGCAAACCGCTTCAACGCCGGGGTGCGCGGACAGATCCTCTGGAGGGAGGAGCAGATCAGCAAAGGAGACCTGTTAATGGTGGTGAAGAATAATTATTTCTGGAAGGACGAAGCACAGCGCCTGGATTTCATTGCCAACGGGGATATTGGCAGGATTGAACGTGTAATCGGTTTCGAGGAGATCTACGGGATGAAATACGCAGACGTTGAGATCGCACTTATCGACTATGACGACCTCGTGATAGAAGCGAAGATCCTGCTGGATGTCCTTGAAGTGGATGGTCCCTCGCTGCCCATTGAAGACCAGCGCGAATTGTATAACAGGATACTGGAAGATTATCCCGAACTGACCAACAGGAAAAAGCGTATGGAACATATGCAGCAGGACCGCTATTTCAATGCCCTGCAGGTGAAATTCGCCTATTCAGTCACATGTCATAAGGCACAGGGCGGCCAATGGAAATCGGTATTCCTCGACCAGGGCTATTTTACAGAGGACATGATGTCTATGGACTACCTGAGATGGCTCTATACAGCCTTCACACGAGCCACAGAGCATCTTTACCTGGTGAATTTCTCTGACCTGTTCTTTGATTGAACACACTTCGTCCAGCTCTTTCCGGCACGACCATCCCGCATGATCTTCACCAGGATATGCTTCCGGCACGACTATCCCGCATGATCTTCACCAGGATCTGCTTCCGGCACGACTATCCTTCATGATCTTCACCAGGATCTGCTTCCGGCATGCCTATTCCCCGATAATCTTCACCAGCACCCGCTTCCTGCGTTTACCGTCGAATTCACCATAAAAGATTTGTTCCCATGGACCGAAATGCAATTTTCCTTCCGTCACGGCTACGACCACTTCACGTCCCATGATCGTGCGCTTCAGGTGGAGTTCCTATTACTCGCCCACCCAATGGATGGTCC
>CAYOSB010000261.1:986-5743 GCA_964406495.1 uncultured Bacteroidaceae bacterium
AACAGCAGGACCCCGATGGCCCGCCCTTCGTCGTCCCGCCAGGGCAGTTTGTCAATTCAGGTGCGCATCGGCATTGTCTTCATACCCGTTATGCTGGTATTGGTCATACGGTTTTTCCGGGGCCAGCTTTTCGAGCCATTTTTCGAAATCATTGTGCAATCCGGGCTCATCATCATTGATGAATACGGATGCAGAGATATGCATCGCATTCACCAGGCAGAGTCCTTCGCTGATTCCACTCTCCGCCAATGCCTCGTTTACGGCTGGCGTAATATTGATCAACTCGCGCCTGCGGTTGATCTCAAACCATAATTCCTTGTGATAAGATTTCATAATTAATTAAGTTTTAATTCTTCTTTAATTGCTACAATCCGTTCCTCAAGGGAAGTATTTACTTTTTCATACTTCTCCCGTGAAGGCAACGGAGCTTTTACGCTGAAATAGAATTTGATCTTGGGTTCGGTGCCGGACGGACGGATACTTACCTTTGTGCCGTTTTCAGCAAGGAACTGAAGCACATTCGATTTGGGCAATCCAGTGAATTGTGTTTCGCCTGTAGCTTTGTCAAACGTTTTTTGCAACTGGTAGTCTTTGATCATCACGACTTTGGAATTGTCGATCTTTTCCGGTGGAGCAGACCTGAAATTTTCCATCATCGCAGCGATCTCCTCGGCACCTTCCTTGCCATGCCGGTATACCGAAACCAGGGACTCTTTATAAAAAGCATATTCCTGGTAAATATCCAGCAACAGGTCAAATACACTTTTGCCCTGTTCGCGCGCCCAGGCTGCGATCTCAGCGATCATCGAGCAGGTGGTCACTGCATCCTTGTCGCGCACAAAATCACCGATCATAAACCCATAACTCTCTTCTCCACCGCCAATAAAGGTCATTTCTCCTTCATATGTATGGATCAGGTCCGCGATGAATTTGAAACCGGTGAGCACATCATAATAACGGATGTCATAGTGCTTATAAATATCAGCAACCAGTTCGGTGGTAACGATGGTTTTTGCCATGAACTCTTTTCCCTGCAGCAACCCTTTGGCGCTCCATTGTGAAAGCAGGTAATAGGTGAGTAGCACGGACATCTGGTTGCCATTCACCAGGATCAGCTTGCCATGGTTGTCCCTGACAGCGATACCCACCCTGTCTGCATCCGGATCGGTTGCCATGACCAGGTCGGCGTTTACCTCATCAGCTTTCTTCAGGGCCAGGTCAAGTGCAGCGGACTCTTCAGGATTCGGAGAAACCACTGTGGGAAAATCCCCGCTGACCACATCCTGTTCAGGTACATTGTATATGTTTTTGAAGCCCAGCCTGCGCATTGCTTCGGGGACCATATATACACCAGTTCCGTGGATCGGGGTATACACGATCTTCATATCCGAATGACGCTCAATCAGGTCAACATTCAGGGCTTTCGAAACGGACGCAGCCAGGAACTTTTCATCAATTTCCTTTCCTACTGTATGGATCAGCGAAGCGTCTCCGTCAAATTTCACCTCATCAATGGAAGAGATCTTTTTCACCTCTTCCACGATATTTACATCATGGGGATTGATGATCTGGCCCCCGTCTTCCCAGTAAGCCTTGTAGCCATTGTATTCTTTTGGATTGTGTGATGCTGTTACCATGACCCCGGCCTGGCAATTCAGTTCACGGATCGCGAAACTCAGTTCAGGCGTGGGACGCAGTCCGTCGAAAAGATAGGCCCTGATCCCATTTGCAGAGCACACATCAGCGGTAGTGCGCGCAAAAAGCGGACTGTTGTTCCGGCAATCGTGCGCAATCACGATGCTGATCTCCTTCCTGTCGCTGAATTCCTTTAACATGTAATTGCAAAGTCCCTGGGTGGCTATGCCCACCGTATAGATATTCATGCGGTTCGTACCGACACCCATGATGCCGCGTAATCCACCGGTTCCGAATTCCAATACACGGTAGAAGCTTTCGATCAACTCCTGCTCGTCGTGCTCCAGCATGTGTTCGATCTGTTGCCTTGTCTCATCATCAATGTTGCTGTTCAGCCAATGCCGGGCTTTCTCTTGTACCTGTTGAAGTAATTCTTTATTTTTCATCACGCTTTAATTGCAATTTGTTATCGACTCAATTTTTTCATACACCGCTGCAGTCCGGACTTCCAATGCGGGATCTGCAACTTATAGTGCTCCCTGATTTTTTCTTTATTCAGTACAGCATATGCTGGTCGTGCTGCAGGGAGCGGATAATCCTTCGTTTCAATGGGCTGGATCCTGCAATCAGATTGGGTGATTTCCCGGATCTCCCAGGCAAAGTCATACCATGAAGCAATACCTTCATTGGAGTAATGGAATATTCCCGGCAGAAATGCGCCGGTGCCCGCTTCAATGATCTTCATGATCGCCCCGGCAAGATCGGTTCCATAGGTGGGCGTTCCTACCTGGTCATAAACGATCCTGAGTTCCTCCCTTTCATTCATCAGCCGCATCATTGATTTAACAAAATTATTCCCATAGGTGGAATACAGCCAGGAAGTGCGCACAACCATAGCGGTCGGACTGGCAAGTACTGCAGTTTCGCCGTTTCTCTTGGACCTTCCATAGGCACTCAGTGGGGTGGGGGAATCGGATTCCTTTAGCGGGCGGGTGAGGTCTCCTGCAAATACATAATCGGTGGAAATATGGATGATCCTGCTACCGCTTTTGCTTCCGTACGCTGCAAGCATGGCTGGAATCCCTGCATTCACCTTTTCCGCAAGTTCCGTTTCTTCTTCGGCCCTGTCGACAGCAGTATATGCTGCACAGTTGATGATCCAGTCGGGCGATTCCTTCCCCAGGAATGCCATCGCTTCTTTCTTGTTAGTCAGGTCGATGTCCTCTATGTCAATAAAAGTAAATACAGCATCGGTCTGTTTGCTGAGCTCCCTGATTTCCGAGCCCAACTGACCATTGCCGCCTGTTACCAGGATCTTCTGTGCCATAGGATCAATGATTAAATTCTTTCAGATAGGGCAGTTTGCTGTCCTTTTCTGAGACCGACACCCGGTCAGCAGGTATCTTCCAGTCAATTCCCAGTTCCGGATCGTCGTACCTGATCCCGGCCTCCGATTCCGGGTGGTAGAATACATCACACTTATAGAGGACTGTTGCGGTATCACTGAGGACGGAAAAGCCGTGACAGAATCCGGCCGGGATATAGAGCTGGATGTGGTTTGCTGAAGTGATCTCCAGTCCATACCACTTTCCAAAGGTAGGAGATCCCTCGCGCATATCCACCGCAACATCATAAATCGCCCCTTCAAGCACCCGGAGCAGTTTGGCCTGGGCATGCGGCTGCTTTTGCATATGCAGACCCCGGATCACGCCATAGGAGGAACGTGATTGGTTGTCCTGGACAAAGCGGGTGTCCACACCTGCCTCCCTGAACAGCTCTTCATTGTAACTTTCAAAAAAATATCCGCGGCTGTCTTCGAAGACTTTTGGCCTGATCACCAGCAAACCATCTATTTCTGTTTTATGTACCTCCATGTCTATTCTGCACCAAAGGTGAATATTTTTTCATTCGCAATGCTGAACAGGTAACTTCCATATACACTTTTCTTTAACCCTTCAGCCAGCTTCAGCAATTGTTTCTTGTCAATGAATTTTTTCTTGTAAGCGATCTCTTCAATACACGAGATCTTGAGTCCCTGCCTTTTTTCAACAGTATATATATAACTGGAGGCCTGCAGCAGGCTTTCCGGAGTCCCGGTGTCCAGCCAGGCCATCCCGCGCCCCATGATCTTCACCTGTAAGCGGCCCTCCTCGAGGTACAGGCGGTTCAGATCGGTGATCTCGAGCTCGCCCCGTGCAGAGGGTTTGAGTGATTTGGCTTTTTTAACCACATCGTTGCTGTAAAAATAAAGTCCTGTCACCGCGTAACTCGATTTGGGTTTTTTAGGTTTCTCTTCCAGGCTCATTACTTTTCCTGACTGGTCAAATTCCACCACGCCATATCTTTCCGGATCGGTCACATAATAACCGAATACCATGGCACCGTCTTCGAGGGAAGCTGCACTGGTGAGGGTCCGTTCAAAACCGTGACCATAAAAAATATTATCGCCAAGGATCAGGCAGACATTATCATCGCCGATGAAATCTTCCCCGATCAGGAAGGCTTGCGCCAGTCCGTCGGGCGAAGGCTGCATGGCATATTCCAGTTCAATACCCAGGTGGCTGCCATCTCCGAGCAGCTCCTGGTATAAGTGCAGGTCTTCCGGGGTGGAGATAATCAGGATTTCCCTGATCCCACCCAGCATGAGCACGGAGAGGGGATAATAGATCATTGGTTTGTCATAGACCGGGATGATCTGTTTTGAAATACTTTTCGTGATGGGGTATAAACGTGTGCCGGATCCGCCGGCGAGGATAATTCCTTTCATAGATACATAATTTGGTTAAAATTTCTGTCATTTATTTGTTGAAAAAGACCGTTCATTGCAGGTTGCTTTTTAATTGTTATTCTGACAGCTGATTCTTAAAATATTCGATGGTACGTACCAAACCTTCTTCAAGCCTGATTCCCGGTGTCCAGCCACCCAGTATTTCCTGGGCACGGGTGATATCCGGTTGCCGTTGCACGGGATCGTCTTCAGGGAGCTCCCTGAAGATGATCTTCGATCCCGAGCCGGTCAGTTGGATGATCTTTTCAGCCAGTTCACGAATCGTAAATTCCCTGGGATTGCCGATGTTCACCGGTCCGGTAATGTCATCGCCGGTTGCCATCATCCTGATCAG
>CAYOSB010000262.1:0-5725 GCA_964406495.1 uncultured Bacteroidaceae bacterium
TAAATTAAATGTTCACAAATCAGATTTTTTTCTGATCACACGTTATTTCAACGGTCGTATTAATCCCAGTACGATCGGCGTTTTTTTGGAGATCAAGGTTCCAGGAGGAATGGCACTTCGCCAGTAAGTGAAACCATTTTCTCACCGCCAGGATAAACGATTCGAACCTGGCAATCGTATGCAGGCAGCAGCCGTGCTAGTTCCAGCGAACCTTCATTCCATTGCATATCCACCCTGATGTTGTTCCGGGCTCTGAGCCCTTCGACACTCCCTGTGCTCCAGGCCTCAGGTAAAGCAGGCAGCAACCTGATCACGTCCTCCTCATAGGATTGCAGCAACATTTCGGTAACGCCGGCCGTATATCCAAAATTTCCATCGATCTGAAAGGGCGGATGCATATCGAACATGTTAAAAGCGATGGAGCGCTGTATCAATTTTTGAATGTGCCCATGTGCCATCCCTCCATCAAGCAAACGTGCACTAAAATTGATAAGCCATGCCCTGCTCCAGCCCGTTCCTCCCCCTCCGTTCTCCAGCCGGTGGTCGATTGTCTTGCGGACTGCTGCAAAGATCTCCGGATCATTTTCAGGTGACACATCAGATCCGGGATGAAATCCATAGAGATGCGACATATGACGGTGCCCAGGTGCATTTTCCCTGTATTCCCTGTCCCATTCCAGGATCCGCCCATCAGACCCCAGCACAAAACCAGGCCGGAGCTGTTCACGCTGTCTCCTGATCGTATCGATGAAATCGTCCCGGATCTCCAGGATTTCGCTGGCTTCGATAAAATGGTCGAATACCTCGGCAATCACCTGTTGGTCCATGGCACTGCCCATGCAGGTAGCTGCAGGGTTCCCGTCGGAATCTATAAAGCGGTTCTCCGGGGAAGTTGATGGTGCGGAGACAAGTGTATGGTCCCTTGGATCCTCGATCAGCCAGTCGCTGTAGAAAAGGGCTACCTCCCTCAGCGCCGGATACACGCGCTCTTCCAGGAATAGAGTATCCCTGTTGTATTCAAATCCATACCAGTAATGTTGCATCATCCAGCCGCCAGCCGGCATAGAGCATCCCCAGTATGTTCTTGCTCCGCGCATCCAGGTGGGTGCCCAGAGATCGGTGGCATGGGGCATGAATGTACCCCTGCAACCAAAGTTTTCCCGGGCCGTTACCTTGCCATTTTCCACCAGCCGGTCGATGTAGTCATACAATGGCGCATTCAGTTCTGACAGGCCGGTCATATCAGCCAGCCAGTAATTCATCTGCAAATTGATATTCAGGTGATAATCAGCGTTCCAGGGCGCAAGGATATGATCATTCCATAAGCCCTGCAGGTTGGCAGGGTTTGTTCCGTGACGGGAAGAGGCGATCAGCAAATACCTTCCGTACTGGTAAAGTAATTCCTCCAGCCCGTTATCCTGCATTCCATTCCTTACCCGGATAATTCTTTCATCAACTGGAATAGTATCATAATTTGCCCCGCCCAGGTTGAGTTGCACGCGGTCGTAAAGTTCGCGGTGGTCGGTGATGTGCTGCTGCCGGATCTCTTCATAGGTATTGTCCATGATATAATTCATCTCCTGCAGGTTCAGCTCCGCGTATGCATCTGTGTACCAGGATGAGTTGGAAACGATATAGAGATCCACCACACTTGCCCCTACGATTTCCAGTCCGTCGTCACCGGGTTTGATCTTCCCATCCCCTGGATCTGCATACAGGAGGGTTTCAAATTTGATCCCGTTACCAATGGGTGCGGGTTGTGACCGAAAGACGCCACCGTATTGTGTCACCTCACCTTTCATGCGCAGCATTTGTTCATCCGCAGGAATCACTTCCACGGTTGGATGACCCATATCCTCAGGCCGCGACAGCATGACTGTTCCATTGATTCCCTCCGGAGCTTCAGTGGTAAGTCGTATACAAATGGCATGTTGTGGATTCGAGACAAATACCTCTTCAGTGAACAGGTATCCCCGGGTTTTATACGATACCCGGGATATCGCCCGTTGAAGATCGAGCTGTCTCCTGTAATCCGAAATATTTTCGTGCCCAAGTTGTACATGCAGATCCCCCAGTGTCTGGTGAGAACGCTTGATCCCCAGGTTAGAGAAGTAGTCTACAAACATCCGGTCTGCAACCTGGTGATCACCGGCGATAAGCACTTCACGCAATTTTTCCAGGTCCGAAGGTTCTCCGGGTGGTACTGACCAGTCTTCTTCACCAGGCCACAGGGAATCATCATTCAGCTGAATACGTTCGGTTGCAGTATCTCCGAATACCATCACCCCAAGGTGTCCGTTGCCCAATGGAAGTGCCTCCATCCATTCAGATGCCGGAGCAGCGTACCACAGCAAGTCCCCCGTGTGTTGATAGGAGCTTCGTTCCGGGGTACATCCAGAGATCAGCCACAGTACAATACTAACCAGGAACATAAAAGACAGCAATGAAGCGATACTTCGTTTCGGTCTAAAGGCTTGTAATGTCAATAAAAGAATGACAGTCAACACATTGCCTCGTGCAGGGATAAGGCATTTGAAACCTGGTAACATCATTAATAATTTTATTTCCTAAACAAAGTACGAAAAAACAACGTGAAAATGAAAGCGTTTGCATCAATAGTTCAACCGCACAACAGTATTTTCCCGGAAGTCATACAGCAGGATATTTTCAGACCATGTAAACACGCAGTCAGTCATCCGAAAAATGTTTCAGCATCTCGCGATAGGAGGAGAAGACTTTGGCCCGGGAGAGGAAGCCCACATACTTGCCATCGTCCACAACTGCGATATTGTACCTGCCGCTTTTGGCAAATTTCGCAGCAACTGCTTCCATCTGCTCATCGATATTGATCGTATATTCCGGCATGAACATCAGATCACGCACATAAGTTGAATCATACACCTCATGGTTAAACATGATATGGCGTATGTCATCGAGTTTGACAATGCCCACGAAATCATTCTCTCTGGAAACAACAGGAAAAATGTTCCTGCTGGATTTGGTAATTACCTTTACCAGGTCACGCAGGGTATCCTCCGGTTTCACAGTTTTGAAATTCTTCTCGATCAGCTCACTCACGTTCATCAGCAACAGTATGTTCCTGTCTTTGTGGTGTGTCATGAGTTCACCACGTTCGGCAAGCTGAATGGTATATACAGAATTCGACACAAAAACCCTGGCGGTGGCAAAAGAAATCGTCGAAACCAGGATCAGCGGCATAAAAAGTTCGTAGCCACTACTGATCTCAGCGATAAGAAAAATAGCTGTCAGCGGTGCATGGATCACACCAGCGATCATCCCGGCCATTCCCACAAGTGCCATATTACTGATGGAGACATCCACCCCCAGCTGATTCAGGACCAGCCCCGTCAACAATCCCAGGTTCGCCCCCATGAACAGCGTCGGCGCAAAGATCCCGCCTATTCCGCCTGCTGCAAACGTGAGTGTTGTGGCGATTACCTTGAAGCCTATGATCAACAGGAAAGCCAGCACGATCAGGATAAAGCTACCCTGCCAGCTCTCATAAAATGTGCCTGTAAAAAGTTGTGAATAATCTCCTACCAGGCTCAGGTTGACGATCTCATACCCCTCTCCGTAAAGGGGTGGGAGCAGTAAGATGATGGCACCGAGCAATCCTCCTGCAATCAGCAGTCGTTTCCAGGCCCCCTCTATTTTTTCGAAAAATTCAGTAATGGCGTTGTATACCTTGGTGAAATATACTGAAGCAAAGCCGGTGATGACCCCCAGGATAAGGTAAAAATGGATCTGGTTCATCTGGAACGTTTCCATTACCTGGAAGTTATGATACAGAACATTCTGACCTAAAAACATGTAAGATGTAAGTGCGGCCGTTGCAGAAGCGATCAGCAGGGGGATCATCGCCCACATGGTCAGATCCAGCATAATCACCTCCAGTGCAAAGACAATACCTGCGATTGGGGCCTTGAAGATAGCAGACATCGCACCGGCCGAAGCACAGGAAACCAGCAATGCGACCTCTTTATAACTCAGGTTAAAAACACGTCCGAAATTCGAGCCAATGGCTCCACCTGTTGCAACAGTAGGCCCCTCCAGTCCGACAGATCCTCCAAAACCAACTGTAAGTGCACTTGATATCACGCTGGAATAAAGGTTGTGTGCCCGCATGATTGCATTGTTCCGTGAAATCGCGAACAAGACTCCGGGAATTCCATGTCGAACCGGTTTCCGGTTGATATACTTGATAAAGACGACTGCCAGGGTGATCCCGATAATGGGCAAAATAAAGATGAGGTAGGACCTGTAATCTCCGGCAATCCCCTTGGCCAGTGCCCCCTGAATAAAATGCACCAGGTTTTTGATGATCACTGCTGCAATACCAACGAGGAGTCCTACAATTCCGGAAAGCAGGTAAAGAAAACGCTGGCCCGACAAATATTTCAACCGCAACTGACGAATCCTGGTTTGTAATTTGATCTTATTCATCGGAGCATAAAAGTAATATATAACCATTAGGAAACTACCTGCTCACAGCGAAATTAACGAAATTTAAATCAATTCCGTGTTGCATTTTTGAACATCGGCGAATAAAATATTAACTTCACAAGTTATATTAATGAGCAGGTTCTGAACCTTTGGCACGATTTTTTCGTATAATTCCGGTAAGTCTCAGATTAGCCAATCATTCATGACCAACAGGAGGCAGATTAGATATATTGCATTGATTGCCCTGCTGATGCATTCAGCAGCGATAATGGTCATTGCACAACCCGAACTGCCGGAAAAGCCTGAAATTATCAGGGTGACTGTTGATTCAACAGATGGCAGGACCTACATTGAATGGGAAGCAAGCGCCTCGCCCGGAATCATAGGTTACAAAGTCTACACGCTGGATATCACCACATACCCGGTAACCGGCTTCCTGCTTGATTCCTTACCCGGAGACAGGTTCACTTTCAATTATTTAAACACCGCACACGGAGCTCCCTATTATACGGTTACAGCAGTCAGTAACGAGGGCGAAAGTCTCCTGAGCGGAAATTATCACAAACCTGTCAGCCTTGAGATCAGCTATGATTCCTGCAGTAATAAAATGGAGCTTGAATGGGAGAAATATGTAGGCTGGGGAACGAAGCTCAATGGGTACAGGATCTTTGCCAAAAGCTATTTGCCAGATACGTGCGATTGCGATGATGCAGGGGTTTCTGCGGATGACAATGACTTTGTTGAAATTGCAGTGAACAGGGCCGATGAACTTAGTTTCACCCACGAACCGGTAGATGAGAACCGCTATTATGAATATGTCGTAGAAGCGTTTGACAACCAGGACACCAGGTCTACTTCCAACAGGATGCAATATTTCACTTACATGCCCGCACCCCCTGATTTTATCAGCCTGGATTATGTGACGGTGCTGGATGAAAGAACCATCGAGATATCCATATCAGCAGACATCACCGGGGAGATCAATGATTTCCTGGTATCTCGCTCTACCTCACCCCAGGGAACGTATACACCCGTTCAAACGCTATTGGACCTCGATGAAGCCAACGTACATATTACAGATGAAGTTGTCACGCAGGGACAGATGTTTTACTACAAAGCGGAAGCACTCAACAGCTGCTTTCACCCTGTAAAATCATCCAACATTGGCAATAATATCCTGGTCCGCGGTTCTGCAGATGAATCAGTGGTCCGGCTGGACTGGAATCCCTACGAGCATTTCCCAAGCAGTGTCGAATCATAT
>CAYOSB010000263.1:0-641 GCA_964406495.1 uncultured Bacteroidaceae bacterium
GGATGATCTCCTTGTCCTCCACGTAGTTTTTAATGGTTTCAGCGAACTCCTTGCCGAATTTCTTTGCTTTACCTGTGCCCACACCAACGATATTCTGCAATTCTTCTACCGTCACGGGATATTGAATGGCCATATCCTCGAGAGAAGGATCCTGGAAGATCACAAATGGTGGAAGTTCCAGTTTTTTTGCCATCTTTTTACGGAGGTCCTTGAGTATATGAATCAACTCCTCGTCCACCGCACCTGTTCCACCGCCTCCAGCCGCTGCATCATCGTTGGAGACAATGTCGTAATCATGATCTTGTGTTAACATTATCGAATACGGATTCTTTAAATACTCTTTTCCTTTATCACTTAACTTTAATAACCCATAATTTTCAATATCCTTGTAGACCAGCCGGGCAATCAGTGCCTGTCTCAATACGGCATTCCAAAATTTACTGTCCTTTTCCTTTCCTGCTCCAAAGAACTCATTATGATGGTGTTTATAAGATTTTACAGCGCTTGTGGCATTCCCGGCCAACACATTTGCAATGTGCTCAGGTTTGAATCTTTCCTGGACCCCTAATATAGTTTTTAATGCCAATACAAGATACTCTTTACCTTCAAATTTTTCTTTGGGATGCAAACAATTATCGCAA
>CAYOSB010000263.1:651-5700 GCA_964406495.1 uncultured Bacteroidaceae bacterium
AAGGTAATTCCCCCTTTATGAAAATCTTTTCGTACAATTATCGCAATTGTTGCAATTTTCTTCCATAATCTCCCCGAAGTAATTCAATAACAGTTTGGGTCGACAAACAGAAGATTCTGTATAAGAGACGGTTTCGAGAAGGAGTTGCTTGCCGATCTCCTGTTCAGCTACAGGTTTACCCTGCATGAATTTTTCAAGTTTCTGGATATCCTTGTACCTGTAAAAGGCGATACATTTTCCTTCCCCGCCATCCCTTCCGGCACGACCGGTCTCCTGGTAATATCCTTCAAGGCTCTTCGGAACATCATAATGGATCACAAAACGCACATCCGGTTTATCGATCCCCATTCCAAATGCGATGGTTGCGACGATCACATCCACTTCCTCCATCAGGAACATGTCCTGGTTCCTGGAGCGGGTGGAGGCGTCCATCCCTGCATGGTAAGGCAGGGCTTTAATGTTGTTAACTACCAGTGCCTGTGCCAATTCTTCTACCTTTTTGCGACTCAGGCAATAGATGATGCCGGATTTGCCCCTGTTGGCACTGATGAACTTGATGATCTCCTTGGTAGCATGTATTTTAGGGCGGACTTCATAATAGAGGTTATGCCTGCGGAATGAAGATTTAAATACGTTCGCATCCATCATATCCAGGTTTTTCTGGATATCGCTTTGAACTTTTGGTGTTGCAGTGGCTGTCAGTGCTATGATGGGTGCAACGCCAATGGAGTTGATAATGGGCCTGATCCGCCGGTATTCCGGGCGGAAGTCATGTCCCCATTCAGAAATACAGTGTGCCTCATCTATGGCATAAAAAGAGACCTTTACTTTTTTTAGGAATTCAACATTATCTTCCTTGGTCAGGGATTCGGGTGCGACATATAACAGCTTGGTACGCTGGCTGAGTACGTCCTCCTTCACTTTTGCAATGGCACTCTTGGTCAGGGATGAGTTCAGGAAATGGGCAACCCCCTCATTTGTACTGAATGACCGCATCGCATCCACCTGGTTTTTCATGAGGGCGATCAGGGGGGAGATTACGATAGCTGTTCCTTCCATCATAAGTGCCGGCAGCTGATAACAAAGCGACTTACCACCGCCTGTTGGCATCAGGACAAAAGAATCGTTCCCATTAAGGACATTCTTAATGATAGCTTCCTGGTTCCCTTTAAAACTGTCAAACCCAAAATAGCGTTTCAGGAAATCAATTAATTGATGGTCAGTGACCTGCATGTGCTTATATTCTCCTCTTAGTTTATTAAAAATAGAAAAAATAATATAACTACTGAAATTTCAACTGTTAATTTATGCCACGTACGATTTGTTATTTTAATTCAATTCAAATATACATAGGGTTACAGCTGCATTTCAGACCCAAAAAATCTCGTGCAAGATTATAAAAAATCATCATTGAAACAGGCGTGCTGCAGAGATATTTTTTGTTACTTTGCAGCACTTTTTGAATTTGTTAGACCTGATGGCAAAAGAGAACAAAGCTGAGATGTCATTTCTGGAGCACCTGGAAGTATTAAGGTGGCACCTGGTGCGCTCCATCGTTGCTATTCTCATCTTTGCCATCATTGCGTTTATATTCAAGCGGATCGTTTTTGATGTGATCATCATTGCTCCCAAAACCCCGGAGTTTCCAACGAACAGGTTGTTGTGCATGCTGGGCCAGGAGGTAAATATCCAGCGGCTCTGCATCAACTCACGGCCTTTCGGACTGCAGACGGTTAAAATGGCTGAGCAGTTTGCCATGCACATTATCGTGAGCCTTGTGGGAGGATTTATTGTTGCATTCCCCTATGTTTTCTGGGAGTTCTGGAGGTTCATCAAGCCGGCAATGTATGACAAGGAGAAGCAGACGGCCAGTGGTGCAGTGTTTTATACATCCCTGTTGTTTATGATGGGGGTGGCCTTCGGCTATTTTCTGATCGCACCCTTGTCTGTGCATTTCCTGGGGAATTACCGGGTGAGCGAGGAGGTGATCAGTAACCCTACGCTGCGGTCCTATGTGCAAACAGTGTCGTCAGTTACACTTGCTTCGGGAATTGTGTTTGAACTGCCCATACTTTCTTATTTCCTCACCAAGATCGGACTGATCACCCCTGAATTCCTGAAGAAATACAGGAGGCACTCCATTGTACTGATCCTTGCGTTGTCAGCACTGATCACACCCCCGGATATTTTCAGCCAGGTGATGGTATCCCTGCCCCTGATCATTTTGTATGAAGTGGGGATCGGGATCAGCAGAAGACTCATCAGGGAAAGAAAGAAGAAAGAGGAGGAGGAAGAGCGTTAGTGCTGCCGGTGTGGAAGATAATGTAACCGGTAAGCGATGATGGAGTAGGTGGATGATAATGTAAAAACGGGAAGATAATGCAAAACGGGAAGATAATGCTGCGGAAAAAGAATACTATTGCGCCATGAAATTCGTTCTCAATAGGTGAACAATATGGAAAAAATGAGACTACATACCCACAACCTGGTTAAGAAATACCGGTCCAGAACCGTAGTAAATCATGTTTCCGTAGATGTTTCACAGGGAGAGATCGTTGGATTACTCGGGCCGAACGGAGCAGGGAAGACCACCACTTTTTATATGATCGTTGGCCTGATCACCCCCAATGAGGGAAAGATTTATCTTGACGATAAGGAGATTACTTCCGAGCCCATATACAAGCGTGCACGCATGGGGATTGGCTACCTTGCACAGGAGGCATCGGTGTTTCGTAAGCTGAGCGTGGAAGACAATATCAAAGCCGTGTTGGAAATGTCAGATATCTCCAGGGTAGAACAAAAACATATCCTGGAATCGTTGCTGGAGGAGTTCGGGCTCCAGGGAATCAGGAAGAGCATCGGTATCCAGTTGTCAGGTGGAGAAAGAAGGAGAACAGAAATTGCCCGTGCCCTTGCACTCAGTCCCAAATTCATCCTCCTGGATGAACCTTTTGCCGGTGTGGATCCTATCGCTGTTGAAGATATCCAGGAGATTGTTTCCAGGCTGAAAGATAAGAATATCGGTATCCTGATCACGGATCATAATGTGCATGAAACCCTTTCGATCACAGACCGTGCCTATCTTCTTTTTGAGGGTTCAATCCTGAAAGCTGGTACTGCACAGCAACTCACGGAAGACGAACAGGTTCGAAAAGTCTACCTGGGACAGAATTTCGAGCTGCGATAAGCAGTATCCCCGGGAAGCCCGGCTATCGTCATTACGACAGCTCAAGCGGGGACAGAATTTCGCGCTGTGGGAAGCAACATCACTGCAACTTTCAATGCTCAAAAAATGAGCATATTAGATCAAGTCTGTCTGCTCTTATTTTCTTTTTAGTTTGTAAAAAAAACTGTTACCTTTGCACGACCAATTTTTCGCGGATGTGGCGGAATTGGTAGACGCGCTAGACTTAGGATCTAGTTCCTTTGGGAGTGGGGGTTCGAGTCCCTTCATCCGCACCATGTAAAGGACTGAAACCGCAAGGCTTGCAAACCAGGTTTGCCTGTGCGGTTTTTTCTAATTGAGTTATAATTTTTTGAGAATATGAACATCACTAGAGAAAACGTAGACGATCTTAACGCATTATTGACAGTTACAGTTGAAAAAACAGATTACGAGGAAAAAGTAGACAAGGTATTGCGTGATTACCGCCGCAATGCCAATATCAAGGGCTTCAGGCAGGGCAACGCCCCCATGGGTATGATCAAACGCATGTATTATGTACCGGTGCTGGCCGATGAAGTAAATAAGCTGGTGTCGCAGTCATTGTATGACTACCTGAGCAAAGAAGAGATCAATATCCTGGGTGAACCGCTGGCGAAGAAGAACGAAGAGAAGAGCATTGATTTCGAACAGGATGAGCAGTTTGAGTTTCAATTTGAACTGGGACTTTCCCCGGAGATCAAACTGGAGATTACCGATAAGGAGAAATTCCCTTATTACAAGATCAAAGTAGCAAAAAAAGAGCTGGAGGAGTACAAGGAAAATGTGGCAAAACACCATGGGGAATTTATTTCTGTGGATGCAGCTGATAAAGATGAACTGATTAAATGTAACCTTGATAAAGTTGACAAGGAGGGTAAAGTCGTGGAGGAGAGCATCAGTGTCGAGGATGCATCCATGTCACTGGAGATGATGAAGGACAAGGACCAGCAATTGCTCTTCAAAGGTGCTAAAAAAGGAGATGAAATCGTCTTTGATGTGAAAAAAGCATATCCGAACGACACAGAGGTTGCATCCTTGCTGCGAATCAACAAGGAAGAGATCCCGATGATCGACGGGAAATTCAAATGTACCATCAATGATGTGCAAAAATTTGAAAAAGCAGAGATCGACGAAGAACTTTTCAACAAGATCTATGGCGAGGGAAATGTCAAAACAGAGGCTGAATTTGACAACAAATTGAAAGAGGAAATGAAGGTCCAGTATGAACGTGACAGTGAATACCGGTTCGGGATCGATGTGAAGGAGATGTTGACCAAAAAAGCAAAGATTGATCTGCCCGTGGATTTCCTGAAGAAATGGTTGCTGGAAACCAATGAAAAGATGACGCAGGAGCAGGTGGAAAGCGAGTTCTCGCAATATGAAGATGATTTTAAGTGGCAGCTGATCAAGGACCACCTCTATAAGGTTCATGATATCAAAGCAGACGAGTCGGAAATCAGGGATTCAGCCCGTGAGGTTGCCAGGGCGCAGTACCAGCAATATGGCATTAATGACATTCCGGATGAGTACCTGGATAATTTTGCCAACGAACTTTTATCAAAAAATGAGGAGGCAAGGAGGATAACTGATCGTAAACTTGAAGAAAAATTGCTTAATTTTATCAAAAATACGGCCAGGATCGAAGAGAAGGAAATTTCTGTGGAGAAATTCAGAAAGTTATTTGATAATAAATAATTGAATTGACATGAATCAAAGTGATGATTTTAAGAAGTTTGCAACAAAACACAGGGGCATCAGCAGTATGACTCTGCACGATTTTACTTCCGCATATAACAGCTACATATCACCCACGATTATCGAAGAGCGCCAGTTGAATGTTGCTT
>CAYOSB010000264.1:0-5688 GCA_964406495.1 uncultured Bacteroidaceae bacterium
ACATCCGCCATGGTCAATGCTGACATCGACAATCACGGATCCTTTTTTCATGCCCATGACCATCTCCTCGGTGATAAAGAATGATGGATCATCTTCATCATTCCTGATGGCACCAATCACCACATCGGCTGATTTCAATGCTTTTTCGATCACCTTGGGATGAAAAATGGAGGTGGGAATATTGTTGCCCACGGCAGCCTGTAATCTCCTGAGCCGCTGGATGGATTCATCAAAAACTTTAACGCTGGAACCCATACCAAGGGCCGCCCTTACAGCAAATTCAGCTACTGTGCCCGCACCCAGGATAACCACCTCTGTAGGAGGGATCCCCGTAATCCCGCCAAGCATCACACCCTTTCCCCCGCGCACATTGCTCAGGTATTCTCCGGCAACAAGCACAGCAGTGTTTCCTGCAATTCCACTCATGCTTCTTATCAGTGGATAGCATTTGTGTTCATCCCTGATGCGTTCCATGGAAATGGCGGTCACCCGTTTCCTGGTGAGGGACTCAATATATTTCCGGTCGGTAAGGGTCCGTGCCTGGAAGGAAGAAATGAGCATCAGCCGCTCTTTCATCATCTCAATGTCTTTGATCTTTGGCGGGTCGATCTTCAGCACCACATCTGCCATGAATACATCCTTCCGGTTGTCCGTGATCAGGGCACCGCTTTCGGCATACTGGTTGTCGGGATAATTGGCTGCATCTCCGGCATGTGTCTCAATGATCACCTGGTGACCGTGGCCTGTGAGGATCTCAACTGCTTCGGGAGTAAGCGGAACACGACTTTCTCTTTCGGCATCTTCCCTGGGTATGCCAATGACCACATCCTGCTTTTTTGTTTCCACCGCGAGCATCTCTTCCTGCGGCAACAATCCTTCCCTCCTGAGGTCTATGGGCTTCCCTCCTTTTTGATTCATCTGATTTGGTTTTAGCGAACCTAAATTAGCATAATTCTGGGGGAATGTCAAGTTTAGTCAGGCATCCTCCACCGTCCGGCTGCCATCCTCGTTCACCGTGATGGTAAGGAAGAGCAGGTTGGGGGGCAGCAGGTCAGCGGCTTTCTCGGGCCATTCAATGAAACAGTATGCATCTGAAAAAAAATAATCCTCATAGCCCATGTCGTACAATTCCGAAATATCGTTGATGCGGTACAGGTCGAAGTGATAGACAGAGGCTCCCGAATCTGTGAAATATTCATTAATCAGGGCAAAGGTAGGACTGTTGACAATTTCACGTACCCCAAGCTGCCGGCACACCGCCTGTATCAGGGTGGTCTTTCCGGCACCCATCTCTCCGGAAAATGCGATTTTGGTATGGTCTCCAAAGGCTTCCACAAGCTGTTTTGCCGCAACATCGATGCTGCTTAAAGAAGGTATTTCTATCCTGACCATCGCTTATCTTGGTATCATCACAGCACAGGGAATAATCATCTCTTCAAGGGAAATACCCCCGTGTTGAAAGGTGTTCCTGTAATAGTTGACAAAATAATTGTAATTATTGGGATAGACCATATAGTCGTTGCCACCGGAGAATATATAGGAGGTACTGACGTTGGACCTGGGCAGGTGGACTTCTGCCGGATCGCTGATCTCGAATACCTCCTTTGACTGGAAACTAAGATTGCGTCCCTGCTTGTACCTCAGGTTTGTTGATGTTTTGCGGTCGCCGACCACCTTCACAGGATTCTGTACACGCACTGCCCCATGGTCTGTGGTCAGTACAAGCTGCACGTTATTTTCTGAAAGCAGCCGGATCAGGTCCAGCAGGTAGGAATTATTGAACCAGGTCAGGCTCAGCGCCCTGTACGTTCTGTCATCGTATGCCAGCTCCTTGATCACATCCATTTCCGTCCGTGCATGCGATAGCATATCCACAAAGTTGTATACCAGCACATTCAGGTCATAGTTCAACAGGTCCTTGAAGGAATCCACAATCCGTTTCCCCTGTTTCTGGTTATTGATCTTCTCATAATGCATGCTGTTCCTGATTCCTTTGCGCTGCATCTGGGCGCCCAGTAATTCAGATTCAAATTGGTTCTTGCTTTCCTCATCTTCCTCTTCGATCCAGTACTTTGGCATCATCTTCTTGATCTCAGCAGGCATCAGTCCTGCGAACATGGCATTTCGCGCATATTGCGTTGCGGTAGGCAGGATGCTGCAAAAGATCATCTCTTCTTGCACCCGGAATAGATTATTGATCTCCTGCTCAATGAGTTTCCACTGGTCGTAACGCAGGTTGTCGATCACCAATACAGCCACCTTCCCCTTTTCCAGGAGTGGAAACACCTTGTGTGCGAATACCTGGGGTGAAAGCACCGGCTTCTCTGCATCTTCGCCTTTAAACCAGCTCCTGTAATTGCTTTTAATGAACCTTGTGAACTCACTGTTGGCTTCCGACCATTGCATGGAAAGCACTTCGTTCATCCCGGTTTCGTCCGATCGCTCAAGTTCCTGCTCCCAAAACACCAGCTTTTTATAAATCTCCACCCAATCATCAAATGTGCGGGCAGTATTGATCAGGGAACTGATCTGGCTGAATTGTACCTGGTAGGCCGAAGTGGTTTTCTGGGTTACCAGCCTCCGCGAGTCAAGGTGTTTCTTAATGGTCAGTAAAATCTGCTTGGGATTCACCGGCTTGATCAGGTAATCGGCAATTTTACTGCCAATGGCCTCGTCCATGATATCCTCTTCTTCCGACTTGGTGATCATGATCACCGGCACAGCAGGTGCCACGTTCTTAATGCGCTCCAGCGTCTCCAGTCCGCTCAGGCCCGGCATGTTCTCATCCAGGAATATCAGGTTGTAGCTGTTGGCCTCGACCAACTCCAGTGCTTCCTCACCGTTGCTTGCCGTGGACACCTCGTATCCTTTCTCCTCCAGGAAGAGGATATAAGGTTTCAGAAGATCTATTTCATCATCGGTCCAAAGGATCCTGATCGGTTTCGACATTTGTATAGTTTTGCCTGTGGAATAAAAGATAGGGCTTCACTTCCTTCTCCTCCAGTAATTTCTCATAATTTTCCCTCGATATCAGGACGGTCTCATAGTCCTCTTCAGGTATCTCGCCCATGATCTCACTGATATCTTCCCTGACCCTTTCGGCATACCGCCTGACCCCCTGGTTATCGGCGAATTCCTTCACATGCAACAGGTTGTAATCCACCCCCAGGTTTTTCAATTCGATGACCAGGTTGTACGCATTGAAATAGTCAAGGTTATAGTTCAACAAATTGAAATTCACAAGGTTCAGGTTATGTTCCTTTTTTACTGCCAGCAGGAACAGGTGTCCGGCTTCGGGATCATATGTGTAGAGCTCAACAGCTTCCCTTGCCTGGTCGGCTTCCTTGACTTCAGGGAAGGTCACGTACATATAGTCGATGATCTCCTGGGCTTCTGCGGCGATCTCTGTAGCCGGATACCAGGCAACGATCGAATCGAGTTCGGTTTTCATCGCTTCCTTGCCGCTTACAGCGCCTGTTGACATGGCCTTCAGGTAGTGCAGGCGCGCCTGGAGGTCTTCATCATCAGGATATTCACTGATCCCGCGTTCGGCTTTACTGATCACTTCTGCATACCTGCTGTTCGTATAATCGTTGTATACATCCTCATAAAAACGTTCTACTTTCTGTTGCTCCTCCTCCAGTTCCCTGATGTAGTTGGGATTGGTGAGCAGCATGGTCATGTGACTATCCGGGTATTTCCTCGAGAGCTGGTTCTTGTAGTAGGATGCGCGGTCAGGCTGTTGCACGCTGTTGTGCAGGTCATGGAGGTAGTAGTAAGCCGCCATGGTGTAATTGCCGTCAGGATACCGCTGCACCAGTTCCTCCAGTGACTCAATGGCCTTTTCATAGTCCAGCAAATCGTCACGATAGATCATACCCATATTGAACAGTGCCTCTTCCAGGCGGGTGTTTGAAACTTCCAGGGCCGAATCGCTCAGCGGAATATCCCGCATGTAAAACTCCCTGGATTTGTTATCAATGATCACCCCGGCAGCGCTGTCTGCGACAACCCCGCCTTCTGCTCCTCCTTCATCCAGCAGCTCGGTAACCGTCTGACGGTTGCTCCGGCGCCAGTTGTCCTCCAGCTTTCTCTCGCCCCATTTCATCCGGAATTCAGGCTGACCAAAACTCTTGGCATTGAGGTTATAAAAATACCATCTGCCTCCCTGCTGTCCACCTCCACCGGCGGTGTTTGCCCCATCCTGGTACATGGCCGACCTGTTGAACTGCATGTCCTGCATTGCCTGCTGTTCCCGCTGCCTGGCCTCCTCTTCCTGTTTCCTCACCTGTGCAATGATCTCATCAATTTTTGCATTTCGCTCGCTCTCCGGCATGGCAGCCAGCACTTGCACGCTGTCCTGTAATTCATAACTGCGGATATTGGTCACCAGTTGATTAAGACTCCTGGAACGCGTCTGCAGGGTCCTGTAGTTGGGATAATCACTCTCAAGCAGGTTCACCGCCGTATCGTAATAGGCCGCTGAAAGGGTATACTTTGGTTCGTTATAATAAATCTCGGCCAGGGTAAGACATGATTCCCCTTTCTGGTAATTATTCTGCACACTGGTACTCACCGAAAGGTGGTAAAATTCGATCGCCTGCTCCCGGTCACCTTCCTCCATGTAAATGTTCGCCAGGGCAAAATAGATCTGGTCCTGGAACTCATCGTTCTTCGGGTCTTTGAGCATTTTGTTCAGCAGTTTCTTGATCTCCTGGCTGTCAGATGCCCCGGCCTGGAATGCCTCCGCCATGCTCACCTTGGCATTGAAAGCCATGATATAGGGTGGGTTCATCCGGATCACCTTTCTGAAATTCCTGATGGAGGCTTCCCCGTTCCCCGATTCTTTCAGCAACTGCGCCAGGATATAGGTATAGCGGATCCTCCGGTTTTTCTTTGGTCGCGTATCAAGTGCCTGCAGCAGGTATTCTGCAGCTTCCTCGTACTCCTCCTGCTTCATGTGATAATCCGCAAGACTGGTATACAACACCTCCTCATGCTTTTCCGGAAACACATCCACATCTTTCAGTGCCACGATCAGCTCTTCCGCATTATCCATTTCCCCAATGGCATTGTAGGCGCGAGCCAGCCAGGCCATGGCCAGGTAATAGGTCTCTTCTTCGGGGTAGGTCTTCATCACATGTTTAAAAGACTCCGCTGCCATGAAGAACTCCCCCTGTTGCATATAGGATTTTCCGATCAGCAGGTAACTGTCATCCACCCACTTATTGTACTCATTCTTCTCATAAAAGGCCTTGTCCTTTTCCGATTGCTCGCCTGACTTAATCTTCGGCTTGGCCGTGATGGAATGGAATGTGATCACCTTGGTACATTTATCGATTGCCCGCTTCATCTGCGGCGTGACCGATTGCTGTACCGATTCATCTTCATAAAAAAACAGGGGCAGCACGGATGTGTAATCATCCACGAAGGATTCCTCTGCACGCATCAACCCCTCCTTGTAACTCTCGCTTGCATTAAAAAAGATATTGTAATGGGAGGTCAGGTTATGAAAACTGCGTGTCGCTGCAGTGTTTTTTTCAACACTGCAGGAGGAGACCACCAGCCCCATCATCAGTGAGAGGAGCAGACAGATATGTGGGTTTCGATGCAGAGACAAGTGTTTAACAGATTTATCCTAGTATACTAACTAAGTTTACAGTCATATATTTTGCCCGGACAGCAAAA
>CAYOSB010000265.1:0-5611 GCA_964406495.1 uncultured Bacteroidaceae bacterium
GGGACACATAGGGATGGCAGAAAATGGAACTAAAATGCAACTATTCAGCTTTTATGCCCGTTTAATCGTTGTATTTTAACGCACAACCAAAACAATTTATCATGAAAAAATTTGCATTTATTTCAATAGCAGTTATGTTTTTGTCGGTATCCTCACATGCACAATTGTTGCAATTTGGCGTAAAGGGAGGTATCAATTTTTCGACGTTGCAGATGAATGATATCATGGATATCACGGAAGGATCACAGGTGTATGATCTGGTGACAGGTGAATCTGTGACCGGGTACCAGGTGGGTTTGATGTCCCGCGTCAATGTCGCCATGTTCTTCGTACAGCCCGAATTATATTTTAACACTACAGGCGGGGTAGTGGAGCAGGTTTACCAGGGCGGCGCAAGTGAGCTGCTTGAGGTGCAGTTCAACCGGCTGGATATCCCTTTGCTTGTAGGTATAAAAGCAGGTCCTGCCAGGATCAATGCCGGGCCGGTGGGTTCTGCAATGATCAGTTCCGTAAATGAGCTGAAGGAAATTTCCCAGGACCTGGAAACACTTACAGGCGGACTTACCTGGGGTTACCAGGCCGGTGTGGGTATAGATTTGTTCAAAAAGCTGGCCATTGACCTGCGCTACGAAGGATCGCTTTCAAAGTATGGTGATTCATTTACTGTGGGAGGAAAGCCGTATAATCTGGATGCTCGTCCCACCCAGGTAATCTTTACCCTGGGATACTGGTTCTGATGTAATTGATGCTGCCGGTTGACCGGGAGCGTAAAGTAAATAGAAGTCCCCGAGGTACGAATCCCGGGGACTTTTTACTTTCAGTGAGGCGATACCAGCGATATTACACCTGCCAGCGTTTCTCACTATTAGTGAGATCGGGGATTGTTTGTGGATGGCCAGGCGGCACCAGCGGTATCAGGCAAGTCATTAATATTTCGCAAGCCAGTAGTATTATGCAAGCCACCGTTTTTCACTGGTGGTGTGGTCGAGGAGTTTAATATTCAGGATTTTTGCGATCTTGAGTCCTTCCTCCAGCATGGAGAGACGGTTGCCATAGGTAAGCGGAATAAATCGTTCGCGGGTATTGACCACCAGGTTGATTTTATAGGAACGGGAAGAACGTCCCGCCTCTGGCATGATCAGGGGCATGGGGGTAACGCGCTTCCCGCTCAGTTTTACCCTGACTACAGTGACATACAGGGGTGCATGAATGGGGCGCCACTTTCCGAAGTAGAACCACAGGAAGCGGTCGTATTTCCTGATACACATCTTCTCAGGATCAATATTGAAGCCTGTAAACGAGATCGCTGTCAGGGCACCGGGGGTGCCGAATAGTGCGGCTTCAGTATACATCCCGGAAATGGTAAAGATGATCCCGAGCAGCAGCAGGAACCATGAAAAGAGCCTCACATTGAACTTTTCGTAGGTGTACATATTGCAAGATAGCAGATTCTGTAATGAAAAACTGCTATTTCTATGATTTTCAATCATCAGCAGGCAGGAAACCTGCCCGTTAGAGGAGATCTGTGCCGGGACTGCGTGCATGAGTGCACCGTCACCCCTGCCGGACTATATGCAGCCGGATCCATGTTATCTGAGGTATTTGCAGGAATGCTTTGTTTCCCTTCTAAATTCCATGCAGGGGGATATATAGCACCAGGACGATGTGCATGAATGTGCGCTCGCCACTGATTGAGCCCAGCATGGTGGAAGTGACGATACATCCCAGGTTCCGGCGATCTTATTTCTTCTTGCTCCAGGTGTCGCGCAGGGGTACCGTGCGGTTGAAGACCAGGACCCCTGGCTTGCTGTCGGGATCGAGGTTGAAATAGCCGATGCGCTGAAACTGGAAGTGGTCCAGCGGTTGTGTCTCCGCAAGTCCGGGTTCAACATATCCCTTCACCACCTTCAGTGATTCGGGATTCAGAAACTCCATGAAATCACGGTCCTTGTGCCCGTCAGGTTCAGGATCAGAGAACAGCCTGTCATACAGCCTTACTTCTGCTTCAACAGCATGCACGGCACTGACCCAGTGGAGGGTTCCTTTCACTTTCTTGCCGGAGGTGTCGGCACCGCTTTTCGTGGTTTCATCATAGGTGCAGTAGAGTTCTGTAATGTTCCCCTGTGCATCTTTTTTGTAATCTTCGCACTTGATGATGTAGGCAGATTTCAGCCTGACCTCCCTGCCGGGTCCGAGCCGGAAGAATTTTTTCGGAGGATCTTCCATGAAATCCGACCGTTCGATATACAGTTCCCTGCTGAAGGGAATGGTCCGCGATCCCATGGACTCGTCCTCCGGGTTATTGATCGTTTCCAAATCCTCGGTTTTCCCTTCAGGATAGTTGGTTATAATTACTTTCAGCGGATCCAGTACCGCCATCACCCGCGGAGCTTTCTTGTTGAGGTCCTCACGCACGGCAAATTCAAGCAATGAAATGTCATTCATAGCCTCCACCTTGGTGTAGCCGATGCTGTTGATGAAATTCTTGATGGAAGCAGGCGTATATCCCCTCCTTCGAAGACCGCTGAGGGTAGGCATGCGCGGATCATTCCATCCGCTGACCACGCCCTCTTTCACCATTTGCAGGAGCTTGCGCTTGCTCATGACGGTGTAGTTGATGTTGAGCCTGTTGAATTCAATCTGGCGGGGCTTGTATTCGTCCGTGGCCAACTGGTCGATGAACCAGTTGTACAGGGGACGGTGCACTTCAAACTCCAAAGTGCACAGGGAATGGGTCACTCCTTCGAAGTAATCGCTCTGACCGTGGGCAAAATCGTACATCGGGTAGACCTTCCAGGTGGTCCCGGTACGGTGGTGCGGATGGTTGATGATCCGGTAGATCACTGGATCACGCATGTGCATGTTGGGTGAGGCCATATCGATCTTTGCACGCAGTACCCTGGCGCCTTCGGTGAACTCGCCTTTGTTCATGCGCTCGAACAGGTCCAGGCTCTCCTCCACCGGGCGGTTCCTGAAAGGACTCTCCTTACCAGGCACATTGGGTGTACCTTTCTGGTCGGCGATCTTCTGTGAGGACTGGTCGTCGACATAGGCCAGCCCCTTTTTGATCAGGTCAACAGCAAAATCATATAATTTGCCGAAGTAATCAGAGGCATAATATTCCCGGTCTTCCCAGTCATAGCCCAGCCAATGGATGTCCTCTTTGATGGAGTCGATGTATTCCACCTCCTCCTTCACCGGGTTGGTATCATCGAACCGGAGGTTGCACTTGCCGCCATACTTTTCTGCCGTGCCAAAGTCGATATGGATCGCTTTTGCATGTCCAATGTGCAGGTATCCATTGGGTTCAGGTGGAAACCGCGTATGTATGCGCCCGTCGTTTTTGCCTTCGCGCAGGTCCTCCTCCACGAATGCGTGAATGAAGTTCAGGGATTTTTTAACACTGTTTTCTCCGGTTGGTTCTGACATGATCGTGCTGTTTTAAGATTACAAAAATAACAAATCTGCGCGAGGAATAACCTATGAAATAATACCTATTAAAAAATAGATAAATATAATATATCTATAATAAAATATTAATTAACTAATTATCTATTAAAAGATATATATTTGTATTGAATTCCGATGAAGACGATGAAGAAGGCAGTCATTACCGGTGATGTTGTGCAATCCACCACGTTGAGTGACCGCACAAAAATGTTGCGGTCACTGAAATACGTTTTTGGGGTATTGGAAGACCGCCGGTTGATACAGCGTGGACACTGGACGGTGTTCAAGGGCGACAGTTTCCAGGTCATCACCGCACCTGGAGTGGCTTTCTTCATCATGTTGATCCTGCGTTCGGCATTCAGAGGAGGCATCTACAGGTTTTCCTCTCCCCTTGTGGTAGATGAGATGCTCCCTGAGACGTTTGATGTCCGCCTGAGCTGCGGGATCGCGACAGTGGATGTCATTCCGAGACAGATCAACGAGGCGTATGGGGAGGCATTCATTCTTTCCGGGAAGATGCTGGACCGGATTTCTGCAGATGATCTTCGCCTGGTACTGGCCACACCTTTACCGTCCCTGAACATACACTTTGAAATGGGATGCAGGATGGCCGACCTGATCGTCAGGGAATGGACAGAAAGATCTGCAGTGGCGATCTGCCGGCAGTTGTTGTACAGCGAGACCCAGGTTGCATCGGCAGCATTCTTCGGAATCAGCCAGTCATCGGTACAACACAGGCTGAAAATTGGTCATTATGACGAAATCCGCTATCTTTTGGCTTATTTTGAAAAGCAGATTACAGCGTATATCCAAAAATCCTGAACAATGGGACTGATCAAGATTGAACAAATGGAGTTCTATGCCTTTCACGGTCATTACCGGGAAGAGCAGATTGTAGGCAACCGTTTCCTGGTTGACCTGGAGATGGAGACGGACATGTCGAAGCCTGCCGAAAGTGATGCCCTGGAAGATGCGGTGAATTACCAGGTGGCCTATAAGGTGGTGAAGGATGAGATGAAGCGGCATACTTCCAACCTACTGGAGCACATCGGGAAGCGGATCCTGGATGCGATCTACCGGGAGCTCGGCGGACTCAGTTCTGTTACCGTTACGATCCGCAAGATGAACCCGCCAATGGGAGGTCCCATAAAGAATGTGAGTGTGAAAATGACACGGAAAGTCTGACGACGCGATTCTGTAAAGACTTGCTGATTTTTTATACAGCAGCTGCAGTATGTAGATGTGTTTGTTGACTGCTGGTGATGCAGGAACCGGAAAAATATGTATGACGGTTCATTTGCTGATGGCACTTTTAAAAATATGAATACAGATATGACAATAAAAATATGTCCGAAATGTGCGTCGCGTTTTACCTGCGATGGGGATAATGACTGCTGGTGTGAGCAGGTGCAGGTGTTGAAAAAAGATATGGTCACGATTATGGAACGGTATACCGACTGCCTGTGTCCTGACTGTCTGAAAGCATTTGAAACCAGGTAGCAGTGGATCAATGCAGAAGTCCTGTAGCGTTTTAAGATTTTGCAGTCAGCGAAAACGCTTTGCTTTGCACATTTTTTTGGCTATTTTTCATGTTGTTTAAAATGAAAATCGTTAACACACACCTGAAATGAATATTGTTATGAGCAGAATCCTGGTTGCACTGATACTTATCGCCGGAGCGATGTCATGCACCGAAACTGAATTTGCCAGGTTTACGGTTTCAGCCGGGGAACATGACCGCCAGGACTGGATTGTGGGCGTGGAAATCCGGCCGCTGGAAACAGATCCTGCAGAGGATTTCCCAGGAGAACTGGAAGAGCGGGCCGTACTATATGAACTTACCCCCAAAGGAGAAATGCCCGTGCCGTTCCAGCTGGATTTCGCAGGTGGTACCGATGTGATCAGGTTCATGATTGAAGGCATTACAGAAAAGGGAATTACCAGGGAATATGTGTTGAAGAGGAAACGTGGCAGTGCTGCGGTTCACCCGCCTGTGGCGACATTGCAGCAGGACGAAAACGCATTGTTGGTTGCTGATGAAGGCAACCCTGTGCTGAGTTACCGCATTTCAGAGATCATGCCGCCGGAAGGAGTAGACAGCATCTACAAGCGTTCTGCATATATCCATCCGCTCTATTCTCCCGGCGGAATGGTGCTCACG
>CAYOSB010000266.1:0-5543 GCA_964406495.1 uncultured Bacteroidaceae bacterium
ACCTGATCAGGTCTATCAGGAAGATCATTACGGAAGCATCGACGGAAGTTCCGAAATGATGAAGAAAGATTTGATATTAAAGGGGATAGGTGATCTGGAGCCTGTGTATAACTATTATTTAGAAGGGCTGGCTGAATACAGGGTTGATATTCCTGATGGCACATACAATATTAAATTACTATTTGCAGATGGAGAAGCCCTGGCAGCTGGCGAGCGGGTATTCGATGTATCCGTCAATGGCAAAACAGTTTTAAAGGATTTTGATATGGTTGCTCTGAATGGATTCGGACATGGTATGGAAACCAAATTCGAAATAAACGTATCTGACGGTAAGGGAGTGAATATCAAATTCCAACCACGCAAAGGAAGCCCGGTATTGTGTGGAGTATTGATACAGAAACATTAACATGATCAATACAAAACACGGTAAGCCCTTTTCCTTTTCATTTTTGGTACGATAACGTTAATAATTGGTACGATACCGTTAGATTTCAATGCTCCTGATATCGTAAATTGCATGTCGGAATAACGTCCAGGCGTCATGAAGAGGAGTATGATTTATCTGGCAGTATTATTCTTCACATTGTATGGCTGTGAAATGAAGAATTATTACCCCGGTGAAAATGGAGACGCTGGCTGGATTACCGATAACAGGGATGATCACAGGTATGAAATTGTAAAAATCGGGAGTCAGGTCTGGATGACCGAAAATTTAGCCTATTTACCAAAAGTAGATTCAGTTCCACCCCGGACCAATTTTGCTGATGGTGAAAAGATCTACCTGGTCCCCGGGTACGAGGGGACATCTGTTGCCGAAGCCATGAAAACAGATTATTACAAAAATAAGGGCGTGATCTATTCCTGGACTACACTAAGGGATGTATGTCCTGATGGATGGCATGTTCCCACAATCAGTGACTGGGAAAACCTGGCCAACTATATCAGCATGGAGCATGATGGATACAAAAAAGATACGATCCCAAACCATACTGAAAGAACGCCCTGCTGGAGATGGGATGGTATCGGAAACCATTTAAAAGCAAAAGATGGATGGGAAGATGTGAAAGACCCGCAAAACCTTCTCAGGGGCATTGATGACTATGGATTTCGGGCCCTTCCTGCAGAAACCAGTCATTTTACAGATTGCGCCGCCTTCTGGTCTTCTACCTATGAACAGCATGATGGGCTGTCACATGACAGTCTCTCAACCTGGAACAACGGAAAGACAGTTGCCATCTATAAAATCAAACCAAATAACGCCAGGCTCATAACGAAATTCCTGGAAAATCCCCGGGAAGATTACTGGTGTAATCATCTTTATTCAGTAAGATGTATCAAAGATTAAGATGGGAAAAGCAATGCTTTCAACAGGGGGTGCGGCCGGAAATCAATTTTCCCGGTGCTGCCCCTCAACCATCCGTTGCCACCTTATTCCGGATCAATTTATAGAGTTCACCAAATCCAAAGACCAGTGATGACAGTGCAGTGATCACGAGAATGTCCAGCCATGCCATGTCCCGGAAGTGAAACAGATCCTGCATAAAAGGCAGTTTTATTGCTGCCAACTGAAGCAAAATTGATGCGAAAAAGGCAAGAATAATCCACTTGTTCCTGAAAAAACCTATGGAAAATGCGGAGTATTTCAGCGACCGCATATTGAATGCGTTGAACACCTGCGTCATGGCCACCGCAAGAAAAGCACCTGTCCGGGCTTTCTCCACGCCCTCCGGCCTGTAGTAATCAAATACCATCAGTGCCAGTCCCACCATCACCGGAACGATAATCAGCAGGTAAGGGATGATTTGCTTGTTGATGATGGATTCCTTCTTTTTCAGGGGCTTTTGTTTCATCATGTCCTCATGACCCGGTTCTGTGGCCAGTGAGATATCCATCACCCCGTCCGTTACCAGGTTGATCCACAAAATCTGCGTGGGCAACAGCGGGTAGGTGAATCCGACTGACAAGGCCCCGATCAAAGTAAGCGTGGATGCAAAATTTGTGGTGATGAGGAAATAGCTGGTTTGCCTGATGTTCCGGAAGACGATCCGCCCCTGCTCAATGGCATCTACGATACTTGCAAAGTTATCGTCTGACAGGACGATCTGTGAAGAATCACGTGCCACATCCGTCCCCTTCTGCCCCATGGCAATCCCCAGGTCTGCCACTTTCAATGCAGGAGCATCATTTACCCCGTCGCCGGTCATTCCGATGAGGATATCCTCACTTTGCAACGATTTGGCAATCCTGAGCTTTGAATCCGGACTGACCCTGGCAAAGACATTCGTACAACGGGTGTACTCCTTCAGCTTTTCATCATCCACATCCAGGTCACTCTCAGTAAGCACCAGCGGACAGTCACTGTTCTTATTTTCTTCTGTTACAATACCTACCTGCTCCGCGATCGCCAGGGCTGTTTCCTTGTGGTCACCTGTAACCATGATGACCCGGATGCCGGCGGTCTGGCATTTGGCGACCGCATCCCTGACCTCTTTCCGCGGGGGATCCACGATGCCGAACAAACCGGTAAATATAAGATCCCCGGCATCTTCAGCATTGACCTCATCGGCATCCTTATCAGCGGGTTTGTAGGCACATGCAATAACACGCATCGACTGGTTACTGAGTTCCCTGATCTTCTCCTGGATCTCCTCTTCTGTGGATTCATCCAGTTCGGGCGTGCCGTCTTCTGCGAGGTATTTTGACGACAGGGACAGCAACTTCTCGGGTGCCCCTATGAACACCATCTCGCGTTCTTCCCCAGGATAACCGATCAGGGAAGCCCTGAATTTTTGTTCAGAATTGAAGGGCAGGTCATCGATCACTTCAATTTCCTTGAAAGGTTTTTCCTTGTGCAAGCTTGTTTTCCCGGACAATACGAGCATGGCAGCCTCGGTCGGATCACCGGCAACTTCCGGCGTTTCATCGTTGTCCTCATTTTTGTCCTTGATGCTGGCATCATTACAATTTCCGGCAATGATGACCGTTTTCGCAAGCAGCTTGTTGTCCTGAAGGGATACACTTGACTCGCCGGATTTTATTTCACCCTCCAATTCATGCCCCTCCCCGGAGACATCATAAGTCGCACCGTCCGGTAAATAAATCTTCTTCACCGTCAGTACTCCCTGGGTGATGGTGCCGGTTTTATCCGAAAGCACTGCATTTAGAGCCCCGGCAGTTTCCGTTGCAGTGAATTCACGGATGATCGCATTTTTGGCGGCCATCCTGTTCGCACCAATGGCCAGGACGATGGACAAAACTGCCGGTAATCCCTCCGGAATGGAAGAGACCAGGGTCGCAATGGTTACCAGCAGGATTTCATCAAACGCCAGGTCCCTGATGAAAAAACCGATCAGAAATACGATAATTGCTGTACTGACTGCAATCAGTGACATGATCTTGGCAAGCTGCGCCGTGATCTTCCTGAAATTACTCTCTTTTTCTCCAACATCTTTCAGGGAATCCGCGATTTTCCCCAGCTCTGTTTCAGCTCCTGTCGAAGTCACCACAGCTTTACAGGATCCCCTGGCAACATGGGTGCCTTTATAGATCATGTTTTTCCTGTCGGGCAAACCTGTATCTTCATCCAGCGCGTCCATCTTCTTGTCAACAGGAAGCGACTCGCCGGTAAGTGAGGATTCGACCACCTGGAAGTTTTTCATTTTCAGCAAGCGTGCATCCGCGGGGATCGATTTTCCCTCTTCCAGGACAATGATATCGCCAGGCACCAGTTCGGTTGCTTCCACGATCTTCTGATCGCCGCTTTCCAGTATGGTGGCGTCATGACTGATAAGTTTTTTCAGTGACTCAATGGATTTCTCGGCCTTGAATTCCTGGAAAAACCCGATCGCAGCATTCACCAGGATAACCCCCACGATCACGTATACATCAATCATATGGCCGGCGAAATAGGAAATGATGGCTGCGGCCACGAGGATATACACAAGGAAGTCCTTGAATTGTTTGAAGATCAGGGACAGGATACTGGTTTGTTCTTTTTCTTCAATCTTATTTGCACCAAATTCGCGGTGTCTTTTTTCTCTTTCTTCAGTATCCAGACCGTTATGATCGCTGTTCAGTCGTTCAACTGCATCATCCGGGCCCACACTATGATAGGGAAATTTCTGATCGATGTTCATATTTTTTTGAATGCGGTATTTAGGTCAGTCTTGAAAATGATTATTGACGGATCTGGCATGAACCTGTTTATGACCAGTCAACAGGGGAATGTATGGCGATAAATGCACAGGGATCCTCTTTCAGCACTTTTTCGGCAACGCTTCCGATGAGCAGTTTTTTTATTCCTGAACGCCCGTGCGTTCCCATAAAAAGCAGGTCCGGGCTGACATCTTCAACAGCATTCAGGATCTCTTCGGCCGGTTTTCCCTGCCTGATCTCCTTTCTGACAGAGATCCCCGAAGTGTTATTTTCTTCCAGGAGGTCATCCAGTTGTTGCTCGCTGTATTTATAAGATTCCTTATTTACATCCGTATAAGATTGTTTCATGAATACAGAAGTGCTTTCAACCTCCTCTGAAACCGTTATTACCACCAACTCGGCTTGAAAAACTTTACTGAATTGAATGGCATTTTGAAACGCCTGTTTAGACAGGTCGGAGAAATCAACCGGGCAAAGTACCTGTTTTATTCCGGGTGTGGAGGTTCGCTGAATACTCCATACGCTTGTACCTGACTTTTTAATCACATCCAGGATATATCCGTCAAGATTGCTTTTTTTAGTGATTTTGCCACTTTCAGTTACAACCAGTTCAGGAGAAAAGTTTTCTACATCTTGTAACACATTTTCTACAATTTCCCCATATTTCACGCGATGCTCCCCGATCTCTACCTTCCCTTCCTCCAGGCGGGTTTTAACGCGTTCAAGTGCTTTTAAGTTGTTTTTATTGTCCCTGAATTTTTCAGGAAGTACATGCAGCAGGTCAAAGCGGGCAGCGGTCTTGCGGCTGATCCCTTCTACCATCTCAAAAAAGGAATCAAACAATTCATGTGTATTTAATACAATCAGGATTTTTTTCATGGATCTCAATTCAGAATAATGAATAAATATTATTTGTGTTGTACATTATTCTGATTTGCAAATAGCATTCCATCAGGATCCAAAAACCTTGCCCCGTAGTCGTATTAATGGTTTTTTCAAAGAACAATAATATACGACTAAAATATATTATTCAAATAGAGTCTTAAAATTCGAGATTTTCAAGGAGGGCTTTTAATTCCCCAATACTTTCAGAAGCAGTCTTCCAAACAATGTCAAGATCAACGTCAATATAGTCATGAATAAGTATATCTCGCATTCCTGCCATTTCTGACCAGGGGACTTGATGGTTTTAATTCCGAAATCCCATGGATATCCGTTTGGTCACTTCCCCGATTATTTCTAGTTGACGAACAACCGCATCCTGTGTGCGATTATCAATTGAGAAACTTACCAGATATGTATTCCAGTATCAAATCAATACTTTTAAGAATATGATCGATACAGATCCTGTCGTCCTTATTCATATATTATCTGGAGGTCTTTGTAGA
>CAYOSB010000267.1:0-5513 GCA_964406495.1 uncultured Bacteroidaceae bacterium
ATCCCAGTTCTGAAACCACATTCCTGAAGATATTGACAATTGCCAGGTTGGAGTTGAACGCCTCCTTGCCGCCCCTCAATACACACACATTGCCGGTTTTGATGCATAATCCACCCACATCAGCCGTCACATTGGGCCTGGATTCGTAAATCACACCCACCACACCCAGCGGTACACGTTTTTTTCCAATCATGAGCCCATTGGGACGCTTTTTCATCTCCAGTACCTCTCCAACCGGATCTTCCAATCCGGCAATCTGCTCCAGTCCTTCGGCGATACCCCTGATCCGGTCCTCATTAAGCGTAAGCCTGTCCACAATAGCACCTTTCAGACCCATCTCCTTTGCATTGGCCAGGTCTTTCTTGTTTTCTTCAAGGATCGCACCGGTTGCTTCCACCAGCTCCTGTGCCACACCCCGAAGGATGCTGTCCTTTGCACTTGTATCAAGATGGGCCAGCTCATATGCTGCCTCTTTCGCTTTTTTCCCAATTTCAATGATCTCTTTCATGTGTAAATATCTTATTTATAGTATTGTAATTTAGTATGTTATTAATCTCTTATTTTCTTCATGTGACTAGTTGCCTCGCAGAATATTTATATTATAAAGGTGCTCGGCGAACCTTCATCATGTTGCTCTATACTTCGTTCTATATATACATGTTCTTTTGTCATTGCTCCGCTGAAATTAAAATGCTCAATGATGAAGGTTTCACAAGTATATATTTTAGTTAAAATTCTGTGATTTAATCAGTTAAAAATTCCGATTTCTCTCCTGGCTTCTAGTTGCTTTGTTTGTACATTATTTTCTTCAACTTTACGTTCGATAAATTACTTATATTTTGCTGTCAATAAGTTATTTATGAGAATTTACTTCTGTCGATTCACTTACAAAGTGGGTACCCTCTTTTCTGCCGGCCAGTATATCGAAGAGCACATCCGCATCCGATCCTTTGGCAATCACCACATCAATGTTCTTTTTCCGGCAGGTTTCAGCAGCCTCGATTTTGGATTGCATGCCGCCGGATCCCACATTTGATTTTCCCTCTGCCACGATTCCCTTCAGGTCCTTTTTTGCTTCTGTAACCGTAGAAACCTTTTTCGCATTGCTGTCTGTATGCGGATTTGAAGTATAGACCCCATCTGTGTTGGTAAGCATGATCAACAAATCTGCATTGATCAGTTCGGCTACCATGACCGCCAGCATATCGTTGTCACCAAATTCAATCTCCTCGGTTGATACAGCATCATTTTCATTGATCACCGGGATCACTCCCATCGTTAGTAACCTGTTAATTGTATTTCTTGCATTGGTTCGGCGTGTTTCATTCTCCACCCCGTCGCGTGTAAGTAATACCTGCCCGATCACCTGGTCATATTCATTAAAAAAGGTCTCATACATGCGCAACAATGCCGCCTGTCCTATAGAGGCAAGTGCCTGTTTTTCTACTATTTCAGTGGGTTTGTTTTCAAGTTTCATAATGCCCATGCCTGCACCTACTGCCCCTGAAGTTACCAGGATCACCTCCTTGCCGGCACTGATCAGGCTGGATATTACCCGGGCCATTTTTTCGATCCGCAGCAGGTTGATCCTTCCATCCTCCTGTGTGATCAGGGCAGTGCCCAATTTAACAATAATCCTGTGTTTGTCCTTTAAACCAACTCTATGTTCCATTTTTTCTATTCCAGATTCTATTTATATCGCGATAACTTATATATAATGTTTCAATTCTTCAAATATTTTTTCTGCCGGGGTGATCTGAAGCGTATCGCGAATGGCATGAAATTTTTCGGAAATACGGTCCAGGCCCGGATTCCCGATGCTCCCGATATGCGTATACTCTGTGTCTCCGGAGGGCCGGTAGACGCCGGTTTCGATCTCCCTGGCAACTTCCCGGTATGCATCACGAAAAGTCATTCCTGCCATCACTTTTTTGTTCACCTCTTCCACGGAAAATACCATGGAATATTTTTTGTCCTCCAGGATATTTTCGCGTGGCATCATATGGGCAACCATCAGCGCCATCATCTGGAGGCTTTGCCTGGTTTTGCTGATGCCAGGGACCAATAACTCCTTGGTCAGCTGGAAGTCACGGTGATACCCGGAGATCAAATTAGCCGTCAGACCATTCAGCGTTGCAGGCAAGGCCATAACGGTATTACAGTGTGCACGTATTAATTCCAGTACATCCGGGTTCTTTTTATGGGGCATGATACTGGAGCCCGTGGTCAGCGTGTCACTGAAAGTGATAAAATTCAGATCCTGGCCCATAAAAAAGATCATATCTGCAGCCAGTCTCGACAATGTATGCGCCAGGGAAGACAAACCGGTTGCCATGTGCATTTCCATTTTTCCCCTGTTCAACTGTGCCGACACGGCGCTTACCTGCAAATCGCTGAATCCTGCCAGGCGGGTAGTCACATCACGATCGATCGGAAACGAGGAGCCATATCCCGCAGCTGAACCCAGCGGATTCTGGTCGATCACTTTCAGTATTCCTGAAATGAGGTGCAGGTCATTCACCAGTGATTCTGCATACGCACCCAGCCACAATGCAAAAGAAGAAGGCATGGCCACCTGGGTGTGGGTATATCCCGGAAGCAGGGATGCACGGAGTGCTTTTGCCTTGTCGACCAGTGTATGGAAGAGGGTATCTGCGTCGTCAATGACCATCCGGAGTTCTTCTTTCATAAGCAGCAACATGGCAGTCATCACCTGGTCGTTCCGGGATCTGGCTGTATGGATCTTCTTTCCGGGATCACCCAGTTTGTTGACCAGGTAATTTTCCAGGTGGCTGTGGATATCCTCATCGTCCGGGTCCAACGCAAACGAAGGTTCTCTGGTAGCCGGGTAGTAGGCTGCCAGCTCTTCCAGGATCTGCCGTAATTCTTCCGGCTGCAACAGCCCGACCTGGCCCAGCATAATTGCATGGGCCATAGATCCGATGATGTCGTATGGCGCAAGCAGCTTGTCAAAGGCAGGGTCACTGCCTACGGTGAATTTCATTACCGCATCTTCTGTTTTCTTGTCTTTTTCCCACAACCTCATTATTAAATATTTTTTTGTAAGAATGACTGTCACTTAGTGTCACCCATCACCACATGCACCGGGCTCCTTCGTTCAACCCATAATATGTATCGCCGGACTGCCATTGTATTTTTTTCGTATTGACAGCGGGTTTATAATTTCAAATGAATGATCTGTTCAATAAAAGTGGCATAGCGGTCGATAGCGGCTTCGATCTCTGCAATAAAAATATATTCATTCGCTGTATGTGAACGTGCCGAATCGCCCGGCCCGATCTTCACTGCCGGAATATCCAGGAGTGCCATATCTGATAATGTTGGTGAGCCGAACGGATGCATTCCCAACGATTCGATCACACTGAAAACCGGGTGTCCCTTTTTCAGCGAAGAACTTTTTAAGCGCATCGAACGGGGAACCAGTTGGGATGTACATACACCCTTAAGGATCTCAAAAAGCCGCTCATTGGTATACCTGTCGTTGCTCCTGACATCGATTACAAATTCACAGGTATCAGGCACTACATTGTGCCCGGTACCGGCCTGGATCATCGTCACATTTACCGAAGGATCCCTGAGCCATTCAGAATGCTCTTCAAACATAATTCCCTGTATTTGTCCGACATCCTGCAGGGCATGATAGATGGCATTGACTCCTTCATCCCGGGCAGCATGCCCCGAAACACCTGATGCCACTCCATCGATCACCATCAAACCCCGCTCTGCAACTGCCGGCTCCATGCCGGTGGGTTCACCCACCACTGCAAATTTCAGGTCAGGAAGTAAAGGGATCACCGAACTGATCCCATGCTTTCCACTGACCTCTTCTTCTGCTGAAATCACCAGGACCACCTGGTCGGCAAGTTGCTTTTCAACGAGGTGCTGATACACTGCAACCAGGGATACAACTGATGCTCCTGCATCATTACTTCCTAATGCAATAATCCTGCCGTTTTTCATCACCGGCAGATAAGGATCCGAGGTCCATCCTGCCACCGGGGCCACAGTATCCAGGTGAGAATTGAGCAACAACGTCGCCCTGGCAGGATCGTTGTTCCCGGTTACCACAAGGTTGTTACCGACACGTGATGCCGTTAGTCCCTGTTCCAGGAGCCATTTGTGCAGGAACGCTGCCCGTGTTTCCTCCTTTCGGCTCATGGCCGGGATGGCCAGGGTGTGCAGCAACAGTTCAATATATTTATCTGAACCGGTCATTTCAGGTCGCTGATCCCGGCATGTGAAGTAATGATCCCTTTGATCAGTGCAGAGCTAAGTCCATAGTGCTCCATCTCGTTTAATCCTGCAATCGTACAGCCCATCGGCGTGGTAACTTTATCAATCTCCCGTTCGGGATGGTTCCCGGTACTCAGCAGGATCTGTGCAGCACCTTTGGCGGTCTGGGCAGCGATCTTACCTGCATCTTCGGCATGAAAACCGATTTGGATTCCTCCCTGCGTCTCTGCACGGATAAAACGCAGGAAAAAAGCGATGCCACAGGCCGCAAGGATGGTCGCTGCAGGCATGAGTTTCTCATTGATGATCATCGTGGAACCCATCGGTTCGAAGAGCTCGCTGACCACCTGCTCTGCTGCCTGGTCATTCCCTGCAATACAGGTCATGGATTCACCGAATTCCACTGCCGTATTTGGCATAATGCGCACCACGGGTACCTTGTTGCTGATCCACGATTCGATTTCAGTGATGGAGACGGCTGAGACCACGCTGACCAGTACTTTCCCCGGTTGCAATTCCGGCTGGATCTCCTTTAGCACCTGTTCTGCCTGTCCGGGCAAAACGGCCAGGATGATAATATCGCTTGCTGCTGCCAGCTCTGAATTACTTGATTTTACTGTGATTCCCTGCTCCCCGAAAATATTCAGCAGTTCCTGTTTACGCCGGGTGATCATCACATCCTTCCCTTGATAATTCCCGTGATTCACCAGTCCCTTAGCAATCGCTCCTCCAATGTTTCCGGCTCCTATGATCCCTGCTTTTTTCGTCATTATTTTCTGAATTATAGTATAAAAGATAGATATATATATTTTAATAATTATTTATATATCTATTTAAATATATATTTATTTTACTGTTTGTTTTTCATGTGCCAGATCTTCTGTTGATTCCCGAACAATTTGGTGAATCCATCCACATCTGTGGCGGTCCAGTCGCGGTTTTCCTCACCGTATGCAGCAAATTCAGCATCCATGAGGTCATATTTGCTGGATACACCGGTGACCACATGGTGATAGGGTCTGAGGCGCAAAGTTACTGATCCTGTGACATTATCCTGTGTCGATGCGAGAAAATCTTCAAGATTCCGCATGACCGGCTCAAGGAACTGTGCTTCGTGCACGAACATTCCGTACCAGCCTCCTACCTGCTCTTTCCAGTGTAATTGCCAGCGCGTAAGCACATGTTTTTCCAGGGCCAGGTGGGCATCGATGAGGATCCTGGGTGCAGGGGCCTCAAAACCAACCCTTCCCTTGATCCCT
>CAYOSB010000268.1:0-5500 GCA_964406495.1 uncultured Bacteroidaceae bacterium
GTAAGACTGGAATTGCTCCCGGAGATCGGTGGCCGCATTTTTAAAGCACAGGATAAGAGCAATAATAATTATGACTTTTTTTACCGCCAGGATGTCATTAAGCCGGCCCTGGTAGGACTTGCAGGACCATGGATCAGCGGAGGTGTGGAATTTAACTGGCCGCAGCATCACCGCCCGGGAACCTATTTGCCGTCCGATGTGGATGTGGAAAAGGAACCCGATGGTTCAATAACCGTCTGGATGTCGGAATACGATCCCATGCACCGCATGAAAGGCATGCATGGGATCCGGTTGCGACCCGGCAGTGCACTGATCGAATTGCGGGCAAGGCTGTTTAACCGAACGCCTTTTGTGCAAACGTTTTTGTGGTGGGCCAACGTTGCCGTGAAGGTCCATGAGAATTATGAGAGCTTTTTCCCTTCCGATGTGCATTACGTGGCCGATCATGCGGTGCGGGCGATGAGCAGTTTTCCGTATGCGGAAAACGATTACTACGGTATTCCCTATCACCAGAGAAAAGGAAAAAACGATCTGCGCCGGTACAACAATATTCCTGTACCCACCAGCTACATGGTATGCGAAAGTGAATACGATTTCTTTGGCGGGTACGACCGCGAAGCCGGTGGTGGTTTTATTCACTTCGCGGACCGGTACATTGCGCCCGGGAAAAAACAGTGGACCTGGGGAAATGCTGAATTCGGACAGGCATGGGACCGGGAGCTGACCGACCATGGCGGGCCCTATTTCGAATTGATGGCCGGGGTGTATACCGATAACCAGCCTGATTTTTCATACCTGGTTCCGTTTGAAACCAAGACTTTTTCCCAATACTGGTGGGGATATCAGCAACTGGGACCGGTGCAGAACGCCAACCGTGAACTGGCCATTCGACTTGTCATCATGGAAGGAAACAGGCTGGACCTCGGAGTGGCTTCTTCAAAAAAGATGGAAGGACTCCGGTTGATCCTCAGGACCGCGTCAACAATACAAGTCATTGATAAGGTTACCGTTTCACCCGCTTCTCCATGGAGGAGCAGGGAGTTTCAGATTGAAACAGGAGAAGAAAACACTATTTCATTCACTGTAACAGACCCATCAGGAAAGGAATTGCTGGCGTATCACAACAAAGCAATTGCAACAACCAGGAACCGTCCGCTTGCAAAAGAGCCCCCCGAAGCTGCCGAATCAGAGAACAGCGATGAACTGAACCTGGTCGCCGGGCACCTGGAGCAATACCGGCACCCTACCCGCTATCCCGAAGCATACTGGGAGAAAGCGATTCAAAAAAATCCAACAGATTACCGGGCACATATCGCATTGGGAAAATCCTTGCTGAAAAGGGGACTGCTGGACACTGCAGCGTCGACATTCAGCAATGCCATTGAACTCCTGACCAGTTATCATCCCAATCCGCAAACCGGGGAAGCCCATTATTATGCAGGCCTGGCCCGTTTGCTGCAGGAACAACCCGAAAAAGCCTACCCACTGCTTTACAAAGCCACCTGGAACTACGCATGGCGCTCGGCAGGGTATTATCTGCTGGCAACCATCGATTGCCGCAATGAGGAATACGAAACAGCGCTCAATCATCTCGAAGCTTCGCTGGATACCAACCGGCAAAACAACAAAGCCCACATTCTAAAGGCTATTGTCCTGAGACACCTGGGTAGAGAAAAAGTGGCCAAACAAAACCTGGATGAGCTGCTGAAAACAGACCCACTCGACCAGTGGGCCCTGTTTGAAAAAGGGATACTGGAAAGAAACTTTGGTGCCCTCCTTACTTCAAGCCGGAATGATGCGCAGACCATGATCGATGTGGCATTCGAGTATGCAGATGCTGGATTTTTTGGTGATGCCATCCAGGTCCTCGAATTGCATCATGAATCAAAAATAGCAGGCTGCGTCGTCCCGAATCCGATGAAAAGCAGTGTAATGACGCACTTCATCCTGGCATGGCTGTATGCAAAAATGAATCAAACAGAGCAAGTGGAAAATATGCTGAACAAAGTTGGCGAATCAGATCCCGACTACCTTTTCCCGTCGAGGGTTCATGAACAGGTGGTGCTGGAATGGGCCATTTCCCATGGAAAGGATTCATCGCTTGCAGCCTATGGACTGGGGAATTACTACTACGACAAAAAGCGACACGAGGAGGCCATTTCCGTTTGGGAACTGGCGGCAAAAAACATGGCGTATGGCACCCTCTTCAGAAACCTCGGGATTGCGTACTGGAATCAGCGGGAGGATGCAGAAAAAGCGCAGGCGGCCTTCAAAAAAGCACTGGCACATGCACCTGGCGATATGCGCATACTATTTGAATACGACCAGCTGCGAAAAAAGCTGAATGATCCGCCGAATGAACGCCTTTCTTTTTTAGAAGAGTTGAATGAAAAGATCCTGGTGCGAGATGACCTCAGTGTGGAAGTCGCTGCATTGTATAATTTTACCGGTCAGCATGAAAAAGCCCTGCATCTGCTGGATAACAGGCGGTTCCATCCCTGGGAAGGCGGCGAAGGGCAGGTACTGCGTCAATATTCAATTGCCTGCATTCAACTGGGGAAAAAAGAATTGGAAAGCGGAAATGCAGAAGCGGCATTTCGTTATTTCGAAAAGGCTGAAAATACGCCCGACCACCTGGGAGAAAAATACCATCCACTGCAGGCCAAAGCCCACATTAATTATTGGAAAGGAAGGGCATTGAAAGCGCAGGGCAAAGTAGAAAAAGCCGGTAAGTATTTCACAAGCAGTGCTTCAGAGCACGGGGATTTTATTGACATGGCCCAAAGTGAACATTCTGAAATGACCTATTACCGGGCTTTGTCGTTACGTGAGTTGGGGATGGATGAAAAAGCACACATCCTGCTGGAAGACTTTAAAAGTTTTGCGGGCAATCAACTGAAGGAAAAAGCAACCATCGATTATTTTGCCACCTCCCTTCCTTTGTTGCTGGTTTTCGAAGAAGACCTTCAGAAGCGGAACCAATGGGAAGCAACCTATTTACTGGCCCTGGCAGAAAAAGGGTTAGGTAATGATAAAAAGGCACAGGACCTGGCTGGAAAAGTTTTACATTTGAATGCAATGCATTCCGGGGCAAAAGAATTGTTCACGTATGAAAACACCTGAAATTTTCCTTTCGCTGATTCTTTTCCTGACATTTTTTTCATGTCAGTCACCCAACAGTTTACCTGAAGTAAAGGAAGTTGATTTATCTCAAATCGATCCTTCACTCTTTTCAGAAGAGGAGTGGTTTGTACCTTATTACCTGGAGCACTTCGCCACCGTTGCCAACAGTGTGGCAGATACCGGGGAAAACCGCGGATTCTTTAATTTATCAGTCTGGAGAGGTGCGCACAACCACCACACGTACAATGCGCGTGTGATGGAGGGCATATTAAGCCTGGTTTGGTTCTATTGTACTGACAGGCCCTGGAACGTGTATCATGGCGATCCTGCACTGAAGAACAGAATTGAAGCCAGCTTACAGTTCTGGTGTAACATGCAACACACCGACGGGAAATTCAGTGAATACAGCGTGGGACAATGGGGCCTTGCGCCCACTGCTTTTGCAACAAAATTCATCGGCCGGGCACTCTGGCTGCTCGAAAAGCAAGGCCCGCAGATAGATGCAGCCATTTTTGAACAGGCCCGCGTATCCCTTCGAAAAGCGATCTACATTGGTTTTACAGACGAAGGTCTCTGGGAGCATGGCAAAAGATATTCCAACCAATATGCAAATTTATGGGGAGGAGCGCTTGCTTACCTGGATGCCTGGCCCGATGACGAAATCGAGCAATTGCTTCATCAACGTATACAGGAGAGCATGACTGCTTTACAAAGTCCCGTCGGATTCTTTTACGAAAAGGGGGGACCTGACTGGGGCTACAATCTAAGCACGCACCACAGCGATCTGCAGGTGGCCTGGGAATATGCCGGAGAAGATATCCGGGAATTGATCATAGAAAAAACACAGCGGTGGTACGAATGGTTTTCTTACAATGCCCTGAAAGAACCCGGGAGCATGTGCTATTACCTGAACAGGGCCATTGAAACCCGACAGCGAAAGGGATACTATTGTAATGTGGAAATAGAGGACCCGGCTCACCAGCGCTGGGTTCCGCAGGCAGAATACGTTCCTGTGGCGCAGGCTTTTGAAATGAGCAAAGAGGCATACAGGGCTTCGATCCAGGAGCAATATCATGAGATGCGAGCAAATTACCCCGATGTTGCTCCTTTGGAAGCAGGTGAATTCAATGCGTTTACGCCCTACGCATTTCTACATCATGATATGGAAATATGGCTCCCCACCCGGCAACAAAAGGAAGAAGCCATACAACAGCTCCCCTATTTAAAAGATTCCAGCTTTATGAAGCGCATGCGTGATGAAAGAAGCAATACCGGGTACGCGTATGTAAGAACCCCGGACTATTACGCCACATTCAACAGTGGCAAAATAATCACTCCTCAACAACGGTATGGCCTGGGATTGGTCTGGACGCCCCGGCTGGGCACCATTTTTCAATCGCATTCAGGAACAGATAAAGCCGCATGGGGCACAAAAGCAGATGATGCTGACCAGGTATACGAGGCGGGTGACCTGTTCCCGGAATCGATGCTGCATGAGCTGGAAGCAAACAAACCTTTCAAACCTGCTTCAATAAAATATAAACTTGGGAACAACGGGGAGAAAAAGGTCACATTCCTTCAGAACAAGATCAGGGTTGAAGTCAATCATTCCGGGCCATTCAATGAAATCCTGCCGCTTTTAATTTCAGATGATGATCAGATAACCGTTAATGACTGCAAAATCATGGTGCAAACCCAAAATGGATCTTTCGTCATTCATTCATCAGAAAAAGAAAACGTGGAAATAAAGAATTATGAAGCTGATTTGCAGCTCAAGAAATGTAAGGTAATTACTATTTCTGCCATCGGAAGATTGATGTACGAATTTGTAATTTAATCCCTGCCTGTCAGATAAAATCCCGACTATTTCACATAAGTGGTTACCAACAAAGAAAGATTATTGATTTCATAAGGGCCTTACCAGGATTCCGTAATTCGCTTGGCATTAACTGGATTGGTATTAACCGAACCGCTTCTTACGATGAAGATGCAATTCGTCATTGATGAAGCAACAATAGCTTCATTAAAGGGCATGAAAGTCACCCGCCTGACGCTGACCGGACGCAACAAGCTCTCAAATACCGCCAATAAAAATACCATAAATATGGTATGGCATAAGGGAATGTATTCCTGTAACTTGACAAAAAATAATTGACATGAAACGTATATTTACTTTTCTGTTCATCCTGGTTGTTCTCCCCTTTTCCCTGGTTGCACAAACCAATATCAGCGGGACAATCAGCAATAATACGACCTTAACGGCTGTGAACAGTCCGTATATTGTTACGGATCACCTCAATGTGAACGCAGGGGTGACACTTACCGTGGAATCAGGTGTGGAGTTCATTGTTTTACTACCCCGCGAAAAAAAACAGCT
>CAYOSB010000269.1:0-5495 GCA_964406495.1 uncultured Bacteroidaceae bacterium
TCCTTGTTTTTATGCTCTGGGGTGAGCCTGGTTATAAATAGATTTTAACTTCTCAAATGTATTGTGGGTATATACTTGCGTAGCCGAAAGATTGGCATGTCCCAATATCTCTTTGATGGCATTCAGATCAGCACCATTATTGAGCATGTGGGTCGCGAAAGTATGACGTAAAATATGCGGACTTGTTTTTTCCAACGTTGAAATCATTCCTATGTACTTATTCACGATGCGATATATCAGCTTGGGATAGGCAGGCTTTCCCGCATCTGTTAACAGCAACGCTTCAGAGGAAACATCAGGAAACTGCTCGCCCCTTCTTTTTAAATAACCCTGAATAGCATCAGAAAGTTCTCGTCCAACAGGAATAATTCGCTCTTTACTGCGTTTCCCGAGGACCCGGATCTGCCCGCTGGCAATATCAACAGCACCCACCGTAAGCCCGGTCAACTCACTTCTGCGAATCCCTGTCTGGTACAACATGTTGATAACAAGCTTGTCACGCTCCCCAGCGAAATCATCTCCAAAAATATATGCGTCAAGGAAAAGGTTGATGCTCTTTTCTTCTACAAACCGTGGGATCCGCTTGTTGACCTTTGGTTTAAGTACCTTCTCAACCGGATCTGATTTCAACGCTCCACACCGGATCAGGTATTTGCAATACGACCTGAGGGAGGATAGTTTTCTGTGGATCGACCTGGGCGTATACTCCTGCTCCATGAGATGAACTACCCAGCTGCGGACCGTCTTAAAAAACAAATCCATGCCTTCTTTGCCATTTTCCTGGCAGAAAGCATGGTATTGTTCTAAATCGTTTTTATAAGAGATCAGCGTGTGTGCTGCATAACGCTTTTCGTTCTGCAGGTACGCCAGAAATTCATTCACTTTATCCATAGGCAGTTACATCCAAGCCTGCCTAAATCCAGTGCAACTATTCTTCTTCCCTTTGCAGCTTCTGAACGTAGATCGCTTTCAGTTTCTGCTGCCGCTTCTGTACCGAAGGTTTTGTAAAAGCCTGCCTGTTACGCAGTTCCTTTACTACACCAGTCTTCTCAAATTTCCTTTTGAACTTCTTGAGCGACCTTTCGATGTTCTCTCCTTCTTTCACAGGAATAACTATCATAGAATTCTCCTTTTTTTAATGAGCCGCAAATGTAGAAATTCAATTTCTATTAATCAATACTTTTTGGAAATTTTTAGGAAAAAGTTTCAACCGGGTGTTTTTTAGTTGCTTCAATGAATTTAGACTGCTTTCATAAATTCAACTTTAAAAATATGAAATTTATGGGTGGAAATCAATAGAAAAAGCAACTAATCCATCCTGTCTTCTGTAGTAAGATATGGAAGCATACGTATAAACCTGTCACGATCAATGATTTGATTCCTGAGAATATTTTCCGGGACCAGGATTGAATCCGCAAAATCGCGGTACCTGAAGATCGCATATGTTTCTTCCCTGTTGATATAGGGATGTGAGATCACCTCCCGGAATGTACTGTTGTTCAAATCTATACGCTGAATTCTTGTTGAATCAGCCGTCACAAAGGAAACGATCCCGCTGTAACGGGTGGTATCCATTCCGTACACCTCCAGCAGTTGCTCGGGCTTCACGAACCCTCCCAGGAGTTCCCTGTAACTTATGATCCTGCCTGCAAACCAGGGACCAATCCCCGGCAAAGCGATCAGGTCTGTTGAATCGGCGCTATTGAGCTCGAGTGGAAATTTGGGTTCACTCCACCTGCCGGATGTTTTCTGAAGGGGTGCAGTCCTGGCTGTCTGGGTCCCGGTATTTCCCTTGTAGGTCCCGGTAATTCCCCGCCTGTTTGCCATACGCAATGAATCATCGGGGAAATCCCCCCCGCCGTATACATCCTCATCCTTGCTGTCAATCATAATATAAGGAACCAGGGTATCGTACATCTCCTTCTCAAGACCATAGATCTTTTCCAGGTCGGAAGGTTGCCGGAAAATACCACCTGCTTCCCTGTAGCTGATGATATTGCGGCTGACATAGGAAGGAAGGTTCATGGCCAGCAGCGTATCGTACTCAACTGTATTGGGATCGAATGTGACTGGCTTCAACGTAGCTGTCACATCATCCCGTATTCCGTGCTGTATCTTCCCCCATTTCCCCGTATTTCGTTGCTGAACTGCATATTGTTCCCGTGCCTGTTCCTGTTTCAACACCGAATCGATTTGCTCCCGTATCTCCTCCATATGCCGGATGAATACCTCATCCGGTTGAAACTCAGGCAACGGCCGCGTGGAGATATAGATCCTGAGCAGTGCAGTAATTAGCAACAGGAGCATCACGGCATACAAAGCCCGCTGCTCCCCTCTCCTGAGGAAGAACAATTCCCGGATCAGCTTTCTCATGACACATCTTTAAACTATTTATGTGTCGAAACAGCTAAAAATCTGCCTGCAGATTATCCAATACCCGGGAAGACCGTGATCACCTTGGTGTAGACTCCGATGGCGAAAAGGAATACAATCGCCAACGGGGCAACAAACCGTACCAGGAATAAAAAGAATGGGTAGTAGCCTGTCTTCATGGCACCATCATTTGAGAGTTCATTTTTCAGGGCATCTCTGGAGAAGAACCAACCGATAAACACCACGATAAAGAATCCTCCAAAGGGCAGTAATATATCCGGAGAAGCATTGAATACTGCGAAAACATCACTGGAGATTGTACAGATCAATCCAAGGATGGCGACTGCAGTGGTTGCCAGGATCACCGCACGCCGACGGGTCATCTTAAGCTGTTCCGAAAGATATGCTACAATCACTTCAAGCACGGATATTGTGGAGGTTATCGCAGCAAAACAGAGGAGCAGGAAGAACATCAGTGCCCAGATCAATCCTCCCGGCATATTCTGGAAGATCACTGGAAGGGTGATGTAAACCAGTTCCGGTCCTTCGCCCGGATTGATGCCAAAGGCAAACACTGCCGGAAAAATGGCCAGTCCGGCAATCACGGCGATAAAAGTATCTGCTGCAGCAACACTCACGGCTGTACTTGCCAGGTTCTCTTTTTTCTGGATATACGATCCGTAGGTGATCAGGGTACCCATACCAATCGAAAGTGAAAAGAACGCCTGTCCGAGTGCTTCGAGGATCACCTGTACAGGTGCATCCATGATCTGCGAGAAGTCAGGCCTGAACAGGAATACCAGACCCTCTTTTGCTCCTTCCAGTGATACGGAGCGAAACACCAGGATGATCAGAAGCAGGAGCAAAATGGGCATCAGGATCTTGGCATATTTCTCAATCCCTTTTTTCACGCCCGATGCCACAATATACCCTGTAAAGAAAAGCATGATCAAAAACCAGATAACGGGACGCCAGATGCCCCCCGTAAAATCAGCATAATGTTGCTGAAAAAAAATTCTTGAGGTCTCCCCTTCCAATCCCGCCACCCCTGATCTTTCAGGTAGAATGAGCCATTTAACTGACTGTACCAGGTATTCAAGGGTCCAGCCGGCGACCACTGTATAAAAAGCAAGGATAATGAAGGCCGTTACAACACCAAGTGATCCGATCAGGTGCCATTTTTTTCCGGGTGCGATCTTCTTAAACGCGCCCACCGGGTTCAGCTGGGCTGCACGGCCGATGGTAAATTCAGACATCATGACCGGAATGCCGATGGCGGCGATGAATACAAGGTAAATCAGCAGGAAAGCACCGCCCCCGTTTTCACCCAGTACATACGGAAACCTCCAGATGTTCCCCAATCCTATCGCTGATCCGGCTGCTGCAGCAATCACACCGAATTTGCTGGAAAAACTGTCCCTGGGCGTATTATTTCCCTGTATCATATGTCTGTTTTATTAACTGTGATTGAAACGATTGGCAATGATAATGAAAAATCGCAGGAATCAGCGTGCCGACCGAAGGAAAATTAGAGGGAACTGGTGAGGAAGTGTGCGTTTTCGGGCCAGGTGACCGAACGTAAGGTTGTCAGAGCGACACAAAAAAGCCATGTGGTTCGGAACAGTTCCAAACCAGCATGGCTTGTTTTATTTCATACAGATTATAAAAAGATACAGCTGTTACAGCCTGTCGACACAATTCAGATCCTCGAAGGCTACTTTTAGCCTTTCGATCACTGATTTCTCGCCTTCACGCAGCCAGACGCGTGGATCATATTTTTTCTTGTTGGGCTTGTCCTCCCCTTCAGGATTACCGATCTGCGATTGCAGGTAATCGTGGTTTGCAGCTTCGTATGCACGAATACCATCCCAGAATGCCCATTGCGTATCGGTATCAATATTCATTTTGATCACTCCGTAGCTAATTGCTTCGCGGATTTCTGCATTTGAGGATCCTGATCCACCGTGAAAAACGAAGTCCACCGGTTTTTCACCAGTGCCCAGCTTTTCCTGTATATATTTTTGTGAGTTATCCAGGATCTTCGGCGTCAGTTTTACATTGCCGGGCTTATATACTCCGTGCACATTACCGAAAGAGGCAGCAACGGTGAACCTGTCACTCACTTTTTTGAGTTCCTCGTATGCATAGGCAACTTCTTCAGGCTGCGTATACAACAGAGAAGTATCAAGTCCTGTATTATCCACACCATCTTCTTCACCTCCGGTCACACCCAATTCAATCTCCAGTGTCATACCCAGCTTGTCCATTCTCTCCAGGTATTTCTTGCAGATCTCAATGTTTTCTTCCAGCGGTTCCTCCGACAGGTCAAGCATGTGAGAACTGAACAACGGTTTTCCGGAACGTTCAAAATGTTTTTCGCCATGCTCCAGCAGACCATCGATCCAGGGAAGCAGTTTTTTTGCTGCATGATCGGTGTGAAGGATCACCGGTACACCATACAAATCAGCCATTGCATGCACATGTTTTGCTCCGGATACTGCACCGGCGATTGCAGCCTGCTGATTCTCATTTGATGCTCCCTTTCCGGCATAAAAGACACCTCCTCCATTTGAAAACTGGATCATTACAGGTGCATTCACCACTTTTGCAGCTTCGATCACTGCATTGACTGTATTGGTTCCGACAACATTCACTGCCGGTAAAGCATATTGATTCTTCTTTGCGATTGCCAGCAACTTCTGGTAATCGTCGCCCGTGACCACACCGGGCTTAATAACATCTAAAATTCTTTCTGCCATGATAGATTATTAAAATGAGGTTTGTAATTCTGCGCCACAAAAGTAGACAAAAAATCGGTACTATGGAACAGGAAGACAGAGTTTAATCATCAGCACCCCAAGGTTTCCCATGGCTGAACAGGCGGACAGTAGATTTGGTACCAATTCAACAGGTAACAACTACTTTTTACCGGGTTACTAGAAAGGATACCCGATGGCAAAATTGTACCCCAGGTCGTTCCATTGCAGATTTGTATGTGCAGGCACCCACCGCTTTCCTTCGGGATAGGACGGATCAACCATCGGGATGCCCAGGTCGGCTCTGAAAATGAAAAAATTAAAATCAAACCGGATGCCGAGCCCGGTACCCACAGCGAATTCTTT
>CAYOSB010000270.1:0-5454 GCA_964406495.1 uncultured Bacteroidaceae bacterium
CTCGAAGGGAATTCCATTTTGACGATACTGAAATCTGATACGATCCAGACATCATTAAAGCGGTCTGAAAATACATGTTTAAACGTAGCGCCCGGAAGATTTCTGTATGAAGGGAAAGAACCAGTATAAAGCGCTGCGGTGTTGATAATAACCAGTTCATTTGTCGCTTTTTCACCCATATAGAGATCTTCGAAAACATACTGCAGCTTTAAAAATTCCTGGTTTGCCATCCCCGACTGCCGGGCAGCACTCAGTATGCCGGTTGCTTTCTCAACTTTGATAGGCGATGCTTCTTTTCGTAACAGCAGGATGTGTTTGTCCTGATCAATAATTCCCGCCAGTTCCTTGTTATCCAGTGCCTCAGCAGTCGTGACCAGGAAAAATTCATCTCCATTCCACTGAAAGAGTCCCATATTTTTTGCCTGGAGAAATACTTTTTTCCCGGAGTTGAATAATTTGACCTTCTGCCTGTTGAAGAAGATATGCCCTGCGTTTTTTTCAGTAATAACAAAGACCCCTTCTGTAGTGGCCATGAAAACCACGGAATCTTTTGCAAGAATGCCAGCGGGATAGAAATCCGGAAAATGCGCAACAAGCATCTTTTTTTGTGATACCATTTCAGGGCCTTCAGTTGGTGAATACCTGAGAATCCCAAAATCATTTTCAGTAAGATAATAGATGCTGTTATCAGCAGTTCGGGCAATATAGACCGGGGCATCTGCCGGTGTATAAAACACCTTCCCGGCATCAATTGTGAGGTGACCGTCTTCCTTACCTATAAAATTTACACCATTATCGTTTCGGCAAAATGAAGTATTCGGTGTTCTGTTATACTTTGACGGGATCTCAAATTCAATGGTTTCGGGAACAAGACTTATAGAGGTTTTATCTTCCTGTCCCAGTAATACCGCGTATTTCAAGAGACCTGTCAGGAAAAAAAATAAATAAAATTTGTATGACTTGAAAAATAAATTCATAACTTGTAATCCCGATAGGCACCTGCAAAACCTAAAGATGTAATCAAAAATACGTAATTATTTGATTGTACGTAAATATATGGATTACCCGCTAAATGTAAACAAAATCTACACTATCCATGGAAAAAACCGATAAGCCGATCATTGTCCCCTGGGATTTTACACCAGTTGCGCAAAATGCATTTGAACATGCTGTGAATTTTTCCAGGACGCTTAATTGCAGTATTGCTTTATTGCATATTGTACATGAAGAAAAGGATATTCCGGATAAACAAAAAGCACTGGAGGAGTCCTCTTCAAAGCTCGACAAAGAATTCGGAAAGCGACCACACTGCATTGTGAAGTCGGGAAGTATTTTTCATACCATTGGTGAAGTGTCGAAGCAGTACAATGCTGAGATGATCATTATGGGAACACATGGGATCAAAGGTGCTCAAAAACTTTTCGGCAGCAGGGCATTGAAGGTCGTTGTTTCATCTCGTATCCCCTTTCTCATTGTCCAGGATAAACCAGTCCAGGATAAACTTGAAACAATTTTGCTGCCCATCGATTTCAAAAGAGAAAATAAAGAGAAAGCAAACTGGATCTATCATCTCTCCACACGATTTGAATTGAAGGTCACCATATTCAAGTCACATCCGAAAGACAGGGGCTTTAAACGAAAACTCCTCTCGAATATGAAGTTTATTGAGAATTATCTGAAGACCAGGGATGTCAAATATGAAATTGTCTCCAGTACCGGTAAGAAAAGTTTTAAAGAGGAGGTGGTTGCATATGCAAATGAGAATAACTTTGATATGATCCTGATCATGGCCACCCGTGATATAAAGATGGTGGACTATATTTTCGGAGCCCCGGAGCAGTATATCATTGCCAATAAATATAATCTGCCCGTCATGTGTATCAATCCCAGGCCGATGAAAATCGCAGGTGGGTTCAGGGCAACAGGAGGTGCATAGCAGGTTTCTCTGGTGGAAATTATAGTATGGAATTTAAATTTTTTAGCCGGGATCCTTCACATTGAATAGATGTCCTTTTTTGGGACGAAGGTTAAAACAGGTTTCACAAAAATAACATGCAGGCCGTTTATGTAGCGGCCTTTTTTTTATGAGGGTTTATGAAAGCATTGATATTTGCTACCAATAATGATCATAAATTGTTGGAAATAAAAGAGATACTGGGATCGCAATTCAGGATTTCAGGATTAAGGGAGCGCGGGATACGGGAAGAGATCCCTGAAGACCACTTCACGCTTGAGGAAAACGCATTACAGAAGGCAGCGTATATTTATGAGAAATTCGGGATTTCCTGTTTTGCTGATGACACCGGTTTGGAGATCGATGCATTGAATGGCGAGCCGGGCGTTTTTTCAGCGAGGTATTCGCGTATAGGTGATCCGGTCTATCCGGAGCTGGAAGTATCGCAGGGAAATATAAGGAAGGTTCTGGAAAAACTGGATGGAGTGGAATCGAGGAAGGCCAGGTTCAGGACGGTGATTGCATTGATCCTGGAGGGCAACAGATATGCTTTTGAAGGAGTTGTAAACGGAACTATTTCTAAGGAAATCAGGGGAGCGGGAGGATTTGGATATGATCCGATTTTTATTCCTGAAGCAGGTGCGGAGACCTTTGCTGAGATGGATTTGTCGGAAAAGAACAAGATCAGTCATCGGGCCCGGGCAATCAAAAAATTAACGGATTTTCTGAGTACGTTGAATGATTCATCCTCGTCAGGGTAATATATTTACAAATTATTCGTACTTAATATACTATGTATAGCAGCATGCAGCGAAAGATCATGTGCTCTGTTTTGTCGATCGTACTGGGCCTGCCGCTACCTGTAACAGGACAGGTGGGTATTGGTGAGTGGAGGACACATCTTCCTTATCAGAACACAACCGGGGTAATGGTTGCAGATGACAGGGTATTTTGCTCTTCCACCGGCGGACTTTTCTACTACGATATGATTGATAACACCGTGGAAACGTTGTCGAAGACAGACGGTCTTTCAGACAATGGTGTTGTAGCCATGGACTGGAATGATGATTTACAGCTGGCAGTGTTTGCTTACAGCAATGCCAATATCGATATTATCAGGGGGAACGAGATCATTAATATCCCGGATATCATGAAAAAACCGATTCCCGGAGATAAGTCGGTGTATGACATATATTTTTTCGGTGAGCAGGCGTACCTTTCATGTGGCTTTGGGATTGTGGTCCTGGACCTTAAAAAATATGAGATTACGGAAACCTATTATATCGGGAACAATGGAGATCAGCTGAAAGTTAACCAGGTATCATCTGACGGTACCTGGCTGTATGCTGCTACGGATGAAGGGCTGCGCAAGGCAGAATTATCCAATCCCTTCCTGATCGATTTCAATTCATGGGAGCTGGAAATGGGCCTCCCTGATCCTTATGCAAAATATTCCGGTGTTGCCCATTTGAATGACCGGGTCTATGTGGTAGTTGATAATCCGGGTGAATTGGAAGACCGAGTCTATTATTATGCTGCAACCTGGATGGAAGGGCCGGAAGCACTGCACCAGGTGTATTCAGAGATCCGCAGATCCGGAGCCTACCTGGTCTTCACCGGGGAGGAAGGCATACGGGTGGTAAGCGAGGATTTTCTTATAATGCGCAATTACGATGAAGGCCGTCCCAGATCTGCCTTACAGGATGAAAATGGTGTGCTCTGGATTGCTGATTATGGCAGGGGACTGGTAAGATATGAAAACAACGCAGAACAACTGATCAAACCCAATGGGCCCTATTCGGGCATCGCATACAGGATGGCTTCCGATGGTGGTTTACTGTATTCCGTTTCCGGTGGTGTTACGGCAACGTACAATAATGTTTTCAGGGCAGGGATCCTGCAACATTTCATGGATGATAGATGGCGATCGAATATTCGATATGATTTTCAGGACCTGATATCAGTAGTGGTCGACCCCGCTGACCCGGATCATGTGTACACGGCTTCATGGGGGTATGGGGTTGTGGAATATGTTGAAGGGCGGCCCGAGGTTATATATGATGAAACCAACAGTACACTTCAGAGCATTGTTCCGGGCGGGAATTATTTGCGCATTGGCGGGCTCACCTTTGATGCTGATGAGAATTTGTGGATGACCAACTCCGGGGTATCGGAGCCTGTTTCCGTTATGAAAAAAGATGGAACCTGGAAAAGCTTCAGGGCAGAAGGGAAATTTAGTGATTTTAGTGCACTGGGCGATATTTTGATTACGGAAGAGGGGCATCTGTGGGGCATCATTCACAAGGGCGGAGGATTGTTCGCAATTGATTTCAACGGGACGATTGATGATGAAGAGGATGACGAATATCAACTGGTAAGTGTACAGGACGAAAACGGCAGGGTGATCACCAACGAGGTTTTTTCCTTCGCAGAAGACTTGAATGGGAATATATGGCTGGGTACCAACCAGGGAATTTTGGTATTATACAGTCCGGGCAGGTTGTTCACTGATGGAGAAATATTTGCCCGGGAGATTATTGTTCCGCGGAATGATGGAACCAATTTCGGGGATCCCTTGTTACAGACTGAGAAAGTGACTGCCATTGAAGTGGATGGATCGAACCGGAAATGGATCGGTACTGCAGATGGCGGGGCATTTCTTGTATCAGATAACGGTCTTGAACAAATCTATAATTTTAACACAGGTAACAGCCCGATCCTTTCCAATAGTATAACAGACATATGCGTAGTAGGTGAGACGGGCGAGGTCTTTTTCGGGACTGAAAATGGAATTATTTCATTCAAGGGAACAGCTACTGCGGGCGCAAGAAATTATGATGATGTGCGGGTATATCCGAACCCCGTAAGAGAGACTTATTATGGTCCGATTGCTATAAGCGGGCTGGTGGCAGAAACCACCGTGAAGATCACAGACATCCGCGGGAACCTGGTTAATGAGCTGGATTCATTTGGTGGACAGGCAATCTGGGATGGTACGGACTTCAATGGGAATCGGGTGGCTACAGGTACCTACCTGCTCTTTCTTGCCGACAGGGATGCAACGGCAGCACATGTGTCCAAGATACTTTTTATACACTAAACGTTACAGGGGCCCAGTTGTATTCGTTTTGCAGATAATTTGTTCCGTGTTATATTCGTTGCGAGTATGAGGCTTTTTGAGTTGTGATGCTATCTTTGGCTGAATTAGAATCTTTTCCAGGGCGATGCTGCAAAAATCCAGGGCGATCATATTACATGCATACCGGTACGGTGAAAGCAGCCTGGTGGTCCATGCGTATACAGAAGCCTGGGGCCGAAGTGCTTTTCTACTGAAAGGGATTCGGAAATCGCGAAAAAGTCAACGTGTTTCCATGTTTCAGCCCCTGTACCTGTTGGATCTGGATGTCTATTACAGGGATAACAGGGAGTTGCAGTGGATCAGGGACGCTTCCTTTTCCGGTATGTCCATTGTGCACGATCAGGATATTATTAAATCGACC
>CAYOSB010000271.1:0-5418 GCA_964406495.1 uncultured Bacteroidaceae bacterium
GCCGGCACCATTCCTTTCTATGCCCTTCCCGTATTTCATTCAAGTCTTGAAAATCATGACGGACCAGGCGGAGCCTTTACCCTCAGGGGTATGAACAGGAACCGCATTGCAGCAGACGGCTACCTGCTTGGGAACATTGAGTTCAGGAAAAGCCTGTTTTCATTCAGTTTGCTGAACATCGACTGGCATACGGAAGCGCTGTTGTTTAGTGATGTAGGGATGATCACCGGTGCGTATGCGTTTGTTGATGAAGGGGTTCCGGAAGAATATCGCGGCGACCTGTTCCGGGACATGAAGCAAAGGCCGCATGCCACTGTGGGTGCAGGATTGTATTTTATTTACAATGCCAACAACGTGATCTCGGTGAATTATGGATTTTCTGCAGACAGTCAGATGGGGACCCGCGGACTCTATATTGGCTCTGCATTCCTGTTCTGAATTGTGAAATAGTTGTTAAAAACAGCAAGTGCGTGTCAGCATCGGAAAAATGAACTACTCATTGTCAGAAAGGATTTTTAAACATTAAATCAAATATCATGAAAACACAAAAGTCAGTAATTTTCAGTCTTGCGATGATCCTGTTGATGTCTGTTTCAGCAATGGCGCAGTCGGATGCCAAAGTGATTGCAGTGATTAATCATGCAGAATGGTGCTCGGTGTGCCAGAACAACGGTGAAAGGGCACAGGCAGCCTTTATGGAGAATAACAAGGATGGCGCCATTCAGTTCCTTGCCAATGACCTTACCAATGCAGATTCAATAGAGCAGTCAGCAACAGCCCTGAAGGAAGCAGGTCTGGACAAGGTGATGGCAGAAAAGAAGATGACAGGCACAGCCTATTTCTTTGATGCAGCAACCAAGGAGCTGATCACGAAAGTGAGCGTGGCCAAATCTGACCAGGAGCTGGCTGAGGCAATGGTTACGGCCAAGAAGGGGGTCTAAGAGATGGTTTAACGACAGGTTATTCCAGCGTCATTTGAGCGTTGGGATGGGTCCGGGAGACCATAATTGAAGCCGGGACGTGACCTGTTACCGGGTCCTGTTCAGGAGTGAACCGGAAGATTGGCACATCGGAAGGCTGGTACGCCTTAAGATACACGGAGGGAGTTTTTCCCGGATAACTGTTCGCATGTTGAATAGGTGAAGTTACAGGGTTAATATATGTAAAGTGTCTGTCAATACAAGTGTTGTGTACAGACACGATGTAAAGGGGGAGATCTTCAATGGAGGGTCTCCCTTTTTGAGTTTTTTGTATTTGACATTCAGACAAATATGCTGAAAATTATCTGGCTTATTTTGTAAGGTTTCAGCGATTTTCCGACTCTGATATTGTACACTGAAATATTCACTTATAAAAAATAATGATGAAAATTGGATTTATTGGATTGGGTAAAATGGGGTTCAATATGGTCCAGCCATTTGATGCTATTAATAACAACTTATAAGCCATGCAAGAAAGTTTTATTTACGTCATATTTGGCGCTTCGGGTGATCTCGCAAAGAGAAAACTCCTTCCGGCGATCTATTCGCTCTATGTACAGCAACTGCTTCCTGAAAACTTTGCGCTGCTGGGTGTTTCCCGCACCGGGTATTCTGATAAGGAATACAGGATGAACATGCAAAAGGCACTTGAAAAATACAACGAAACGGATAACAGTGAGAAGATTGAGGACTTTGTGAAGAAGATGTATTATTCCATCCTGCAATATGATGAGATGCAATCGTATAACAGGCTCAATGAGCGGCTCTCAGAGCTGCAGAAGCAGAACTCAATTTCTGAAAACACTATTTTTTACCTCTCTACGCCTCCCGGACTATACGGAGTAATTCCGAAAAAGCTTGCCGGTGCAGGACTCAATAACGAGGACAATGGATGGAAAAGGGTAATCATTGAAAAGCCGTTTGGATATGACCTTGATTCGGCATTGGAGTTAAAGGATAGTTTACTCAATGACTGGAATGAAGATCAGTTGTACAGGATTGATCACTACCTGGGAAAGGAAACCGTTCAAAACTTGCTGGTTACCAGGTTCTCCAATGGTATTTTTGAACCGCTCTGGAACAGCAGGTATATTCATCATGTGGAGGTCACCTCTTCTGAAAGCCTTGGGGTGGAAGGACGTGGCGGCTACTACGAACAATCGGGAGCCTTGCGCGATATGGTCCAGAATCACCTGCTCCAGGTGGTTGCGTTAACGGCAATGGAGCCGCCGGCCACGTTGCAGCCCGATGCCATCCGGAATGAAATTTTGAAGGTTTTCCAGTCATTACGCCCCATCAGAAAAGAGGAGGTAAAAAATGTTGCCCTTCGAGGACAATATGTAGCTTCCACCATCAAGGGACTCAGCGTATCCGGATATCGTGATGAAGAGGGGGTGAGCAGAGACTCAGCAAAAGAAACTTTTGCAGCGCTGAAGTTTTATATCGATAACTGGCGCTGGGGCGGGGTGCCTTTTTATATTCGCACAGGGAAGCGATTGCCCACGCGTGTTACTGAAGTGGTGATCCATTTTAAGCCAACACCCCATTCCCTGTTCGCGGGACAGGCAGATTGCAGGTCGTGTAACCAACTGGTATTGAGGATTCAGCCAGATGAGGGGATTCAACACTGTTTGCGCGCCCTGAAGAGGTGATTGAAGCCTGGAAATTTGTGATGCCCGTGTTTTTCTTTTTTGTCGAGGGCGTATTCTATAAATGATTTGCTTTTATAAGGTTATAACCTTAATTATCATTCATTAATTATTTTATTTATGGCTATAACCCTAATATACTATTTTTTGTTTATATATTTGTGGTTACAACCTTAAATATTCTATATGTTAAAAAGAGAATTGTATTTAAACCAGTTAAAACCCTTTATTGACAAACCGTTAATAAAAGTAATCGCCGGAATCAGGAGGAGTGGCAAATCAGTTATCCTGAAGTTGCTAAAAGAAGAGTTGCTTGAGAGAGAAATTGATGAAAATCAAATAATATATCTGAATTTCGAGAGTCTGGAGCTTTCTGATATATCCAATGCAGAAAAACTATATTCCTATATTAAAGAAAGAACTGCAAAAAACAATAGAAGCTATCTGCTTCTTGATGAGATACAAGAGGTTAAATTCTGGGAAAGAGCCGTCAATTCTTTTCTTGCTGATTTTAATGTTGATATCTACATAACAGGTTCCAACTCCCGGCTTTTATCCTCCGAACTGGCTACCTACCTTACCGGTCGTTACGTGGAAATCCATCTTTTCACGCTGTCCTTTTCTGAACACCTCCGGTTTAAGTCTGCTAGAACAGGCAGATCGGAATTAAATATAAAAACCGAATTTGAAAACTTCCTCAGAATGGGTGGATTTCCGGTTTTGCATATTGCTGAATATCCGATAGAATCCGCATACAGAATAGTATTTGACATCTATTCTTCAGCCATTTTGCGAGATACCATTCAACGCCACAAAATACGCGATGTAGAACTTCTGGAAAGAGTTGTGAAATTTGTATTTGATAATGTAGGGAATAAGTTTTCAGCAAAAAATGTGGCCGATTATTTTAAAAGTCAGCAAAGAAAAATAGACCTGAATACAGTTTATAATTACCTGAACGCTCTTGAAAGTGCTTTTATCATTGACCGAATTCCGCGATACGATTTGGTGGGGAAGGAAATATTAAAAACCTTTGAAAAATATTTTGTTGGGGACCAATCAATTATTTACTCCGTAATGGGTTATAAAGACAGGATGATTTCAAGAGTGCTCGAAAACATTGTAATGCTTGAATTGAAAAGAAGGGGATTTAAAGTTTTTACCGGAAAATGGGGAGAGCGGGAAGTTGATTTTGTTGCTGAAAAAAATGCGAACAAAATATATGTCCAGGTAGCTTACAAACTGACAGAGCAATCTACAATCGACCGTGAATTTAATACCCTACTCGAAATTAAAGACAATCATCCCAAATATGTAGTTACAATGGATGAATTTTGGAAAGACAATATTGAAGGAGTAAAACATGTATATATTGCCGACTTTTTGTTGATGGAGAATTGGGTGATTAGAACAGGAGTATAGCAAGCCATTGCTGATCGAATTACCGCCCGCCGCCATTCTTGAACAGATTAATGTTTCCCCGGTTTGGTCCGTACACCGGGCAGGGCCACCTGAACTCCTTATCCGGGAAGGCTGTCAGTATGTTACCTGCGTTTCACATTGAAAAGCCAATGCCCTGTTTATGGGCTATACAGAAAAAAATTTACCGACTTTAACCTGTATTTGATTCCCAGATATACTACATGTCCCTGCTTTTTCGGTTCAAACCAGACTCAGGACGGGACATACTGCGAGCTGTAAATTGCCTGGATTGCGAGGTTCAAATGATAATTATTTGTTAAAATGTGCATGCATTGTCATGTTACCCATCTTCTGCTACTTATATCCTGTAACAAATAATGTAACCAAATAATACAAAAAACCATGAAAACAAAAATGTCATTTATTCTCAGTCTTGCGATGATCCTGTTTCTATCTGTTTCTTCACTGGCTCAGTCGGATTCCAAAGTAATCGCAGTAATTAACCATGCAGAATGGTGTTCTGTATGTAAGAATAACGGTGAACGTGCACAGGCAGCCTTTATGGAGAGCAATAAGGATGGAGCCATACTATTTATAGCCAATGACCTTACCAATGAAGCATCGAAAAAAAAGTCGGCTGCAGCATTGAAAGAAGCCGGTCTTGACAAGGTGATGGCAGAAAACCAAGGAACCGGTACAGCCTATTTCTTTGATGCGAAAACCAAAAAGCTGATCACCAGGATAAGCGTAGCAAAAACTGATCAGGAGCTTGCTGATGCAGTGGCAGCAGCAAAAAAGGGAGTATAATAATTACCGGCGCTATTTTATAATTGTACGCAACCTTTTTGTAAGGGGAGTGCGCTTGCAAACCAAGGGTTAATACTTGTTAAAGGGGAGATTACCATTTTTGGGTCTTCCCTTTTTTATAAACCTGTAATGTTTTTTTGATAAAAGAGAGTGAAGTAATGAGAGATATAGCGATAACCAATACTAATTTGCCAAGGGTTGTTATCATTGGTGCCGGTTTTGCCGGAATGAACCTTGTAAAGATGTTGCAAAAGAAACCGGTTCAGATTGTTTTGCTCGATCAGAACAATTATCACCAGTTCCAACCGCTGCTTTACCAGGTGGCGATCGGGGGATTGGAGCCCGATTCGGTAGTTTCGCCGGTGCGTAAACTGTTTAAATCATGCAGCAACATGATCTTCAGAATGGTTAAGGTCGATTCCGTAGATGCAGAGAACAAGCGGGTGATTACCAACCTGGGATTTGTGCATTACGATTACCTGGTCATAGCCACAGGGAGCAGCACCAATTTTTACGGACTGGAAAACATTGAAAACAATAGCATCGGACTGAAAAGCATC
>CAYOSB010000272.1:0-5415 GCA_964406495.1 uncultured Bacteroidaceae bacterium
ACTTGCATGTGTTAGGCCTGCCGCTAGCGTTCATCCTGAGCCAGGATCAAACTCTTCGTTGTAATTAAAAGTTTGAGATTTACTCAAGATTCTTCACTCCAAAAATTGAATTTTCGGTTGCTTTTCTTACCTATTTTAGTGCTTCAATATTTTCAAAGAACTTCTCTTTGTATTTTTGCGGACTGCAAAGATAACGAATTATCTCGCTCGTCCAAAAAAAATCTTTCAAAAAACGCGCTTCAGATACTCACATATTTCTCAAAAGCGGATGCAAAGATAAGCAGTAAAATTTCTATTCTCCAAACAATCTGCGAAAAAAAATCAAAGTTTTTTTCTTAACCCTGACAAACAGACTGTTGCGAGGTGATATTTTTTCTTCTTCTCAAGCATTAAATCAATACTCTTTGTTATTCCCTCGCCTGCCTCTGTGCAATCTTGTAAAGAACTTCGCTTGATGTTTCGTGCATTACGTTTCTCAAACGGCGTGCAAATATAGATGGTTTTCATTTCCCTGCAAACAAAAACAATAAAAAGATGAAAAGAATTTTTAGTGCGGAATAGCACGGATCAATCCTATTCGCTGATAACCAATATTTAAAGGAGCAGAAAAGGCATTGAGAATAATGTGCCTGAAGAATTGCCTGCACTTTCTTATCTGCAATATTTAAGTACCCTTGGATTAAAATACTATTTTTGTGTTTCCACATACAGGAAGAGAATGAACAACAAACTGGTCATCATACCCACCTACAACGAAAAAGAGAACATCGATAAGATCATCCGGACCGTGCTGAATCTTGAGGTGATGACCGATTTGCTGATCATAGATGATAATTCCCCGGATGGTACTGCCAACATTGTAAAACAGTTGCAATCAGATTTCAGGAAGCGGCTTCACCTGCTCGAAAGAAAGGGAAAACTTGGACTCGGCACGGCATATATAAAGGGATTTAAATGGGCACTTGAACAGGGGTATGCCTATATATGTGAAATGGATGCCGATTTCTCCCACGATCCCAATGACCTGCCCCGGTTGTTCAGCGCTTGTGAGCAGAAAGGTGCTGATGTAGCCATTGGCTCGCGATATGTATCAGGTGTCAATGTGGTCAACTGGCCCATTGGAAGGGTACTTATCTCCTACTTCGCTTCCGTATATGTCCGCATGATTACCCGCATGAAAGTACGTGATGCAACAGCAGGCTTCGTCTGCTACCGAAAAGAGGTCCTGGAAACCATTAACCTGGACCGGATCCGCTTCAAGGGATATGCTTTTCAAATTGAAATGAAATTCACCGCATGGAAATACAGATATAATGTGGTTGAAGTCCCTATAATCTTCACGGACCGGCGCGAAGGAACCTCTAAAATGAGTGGAGGAATAGTCAGTGAAGCCATCTTCGGTGTCATCCGGCTTAAAGTGGGAAGCTGGTTTTCATCCTACAAAAGATGATTCCTGCCTGGATATAACTATGCCCGGAAGTTAATAGTACACGAATAGTGATTCCAGCCAAAATATAATTCCAGCCCCGCATAAGCTTTGCCGGTATCACCCTTCCAATGCCATTCAACTGAACAGGTGGGGCTTACCGGGCAGACTGGATTCCATCCCAATTGCAGCATCAGGGCAGCGGAAATATCCATGTGTGAAGGATCACCGGGGTAATTCCGCCTGTGTCCGGCAGGAAAAACAGGTTGTCGCATACCGGCCCTGCAGCTGATCAACAGCATGAAAAATCCCGATTTTTCGTATCTTGCATGAAATTCATTCATCATGAACAATTACCTCATAAAAAACGCACGTATCGTAAATGAAGGCAAGACCATTGAAGGATACGTGGTGGTAAGAAACGGAATCATCCAGGCAGTCAGCGAGGGCGCTCCGGAGGTACCCTCCGATTACGCCGTAGAAATTGATGCCGGCGGACAATACCTGTTGCCGGGGGTGATCGATGACCAGGTGCATTTCAGGGAACCGGGCCTGACCCATAAGGCGGATATCTTTACCGAATCCAAGGCGGCTGTCGCGGGGGGTATGACCTCCTATATGGAAATGCCAAATACAAAGCCACAGGCAGTGTCAATCGAAGAGCTGGAAAAGAAATATGACCGGGCAGCAGAAAAGTCCTTTGCCAATTATTCTTTCTACCTTGGAGCTACCAATAACAATATAGACGAGATCAGAAAGCTGGATCCGCAAAAGAACTGTGGCGTAAAAGTGTTCATGGGATCTTCTACCGGTAATATGCTGGTGGACGACAGGAAGGCACTGGAACAGATTTTTTCCGAATCTCCTACCCTGGTGGCCACCCACTGTGAAGATGAGGAGACCATTCGTAAAAATACAGAGGTATACCGGGAAAAATATGGAGATATGATCCCTGTCTGGGCCCACCCGCTGATACGCAGCGAAGAAGCCTGCTACAAATCCTCCTCCCTTGCAGTGGAGCTTGCGCACAAATACAATACACGTTTACATGTGTTGCATATTAGTACAGAGAAAGAGCTGGAGCTATTCAAAAAGGGAGACTACCAGAGTAAGAAACAAATCACCGCAGAGGTCTGCATCCACCATATGTGGTTCAGTGACGAGGATTATGAACACAAAGGTTCGCTGGTAAAATGGAATCCTGCCGTAAAAAAATCCACTGACAGGGATGCACTTTTCCAGGCCATGCTCGGCGACCAGCTGGATGTGGTAGCTACTGATCATGCACCCCATACGATCGAAGAAAAACAGAGCCGGTATTTCGATTCACCCTCGGGAGGCCCCATGGTGCAACACTCCCTGACCGCCATGATGGAATTCGTCCACCAGGGCAGAATGACCGTTGAAAAGGTGGTCGAGAAAATGTGCCATGCCCCTGCTGTGCTTTACAGCCTGAAGGATCGCGGATTCATCCGGCCGGGATTTAAAGCGGACCTGGTGCTGGTGGACCCGGACTGGGAATGGCATGTTTCACACAAGAATACCTATTATAAATGTAAATGGACCCCATTGGAAGGACAGGTATTCCATTCCAGGGTCACCCATACATTTGTGAACGGACAACTGGTGTTTAAAAACGGGTTATTCAATGAGATGATCCGCGGAGAACGGCTTGAATTCGACAGAAAATAAATCAATGCACGCAGCGTGCAGTCCTACACGAGATTTTCCGAAAAAAATGTACTGAAGATTATACAGTCAAACAAGTAATTACCATAATAAACAACACAAGACGTAACCATGAAAACCAACAACCTCCTTATTATCGCAATGATCACAGGATCAGCCATTGTTTTGAATGCATGCAACAACCAACCTGCCGGCACTGAAAGTGAAGCTGACGAAGGGATCAGTAAAGAATTTTTCGGACTGATGCCCGATGGTGACAGCACTTTCCTGTACACCGTGGGATCGGAAGAAGGTATTACTGTGAAGATCACCAATTACGGGGGCATCGTCACCGAAATTATCACTCCGGATGCGGAAGGTAATCCTGGTAATGTCGCGCTGGGATTCGACAACCTTGAGCAATACCTTGCCGGCCACCCGAATTTCGGAGCCCTGATCGGCAGGTTCGGGAACCGCATTGCAAAAGGAACCTTTGAACTAAACGGAGAGACCTATAACCTTGCGATTAACAACGGGAACAACACCCTCCACGGCGGTGACATCGGATTCGACGATGTGGTCTGGGAACCAAAAATCATTGAGACAGAGAATGGCGAAGCCCTTCAGCTTAAATATTTCAGTGAAGATATGGAAGAGGGATATCCCGGAAATCTGGATGTTACAGTAGCATATGAGCTGGTAGGCAAAGACCTGGAGATCAGCTATTGGGCCACTACTGACAAACCCACTCCGGTCAATCTCACCCACCACTCCTATTTTAACCTAGCAGGGGAAGGAACGATCCTGGACCATGTCCTGGAATTGAAGGCCTCGCATTATACCCCGGTCAACGAAGAGCTGATTCCAACAGGTGAGATAGCACCCGTAGAGGGAACCCCGTTTGATTTTACCGAACCTAAAACCATCGGACGGGACATTGAAGACACCGACGGCGGGTATGACCACAATTTTGTGATCGACCGGAAAAATACAGACAGCCTGATCTGGATCGCCAGGTTGCAGGATCCGGAATCGGGCCGTGTAATGGAAGTATTCACCATGGAGCCCGGCGTGCAGTTCTATACCGGAAACTTCCTGGATGGATCGCTGAGTTCAGGGAACTTTACCTATGTGAAAAATGCCGGTCTCTGCCTGGAAACACAACATTTCCCGGATTCACCAAACCAGCCCAATTTCCCCAGCACGATCCTGGAACCGGGTGAAACGTATTATACCAAGACCGTATATCGTTTTGACGTAAATTAAAATGAGGATGCATCGAACTGCATCATACAATGAACGTAAAGCGCTGCCTGAACATCTCTTTTGTGAGGTGGTGAGGCGGTATATTGGATAATAAATATTATTGCCGGGGGTGCATTCCAGCCTGAATGAGGTGGATAGAAATGCCGGCATCAACAGGTTGCCGTCAGTTGATGTCCGCCACTTATATACATACTATTAGCTGATGGATACAATCGATGTTTTTTCAAAATATGCATTTGAGAAAGAGCTGATGGACGAGATCAGCCAGTCTGATATTCTTGAATTGAAACGTGGAACAGTAATCCTCCGGGAGCACCAGTTCATTAAAAATATTCCGCTGGTCCTCGAAGGATCCATCAAATTAAGAAAGACTGATGAAAACGGGAGGGAAATCGTTTTTTACCATATTGCCCCCGGAGAGAGCTGTATCCTCTCCATCACCTCCTGCCTCAATGAAAAGAAAAGCCAGGCAGAAGCCATTGCAGAAAGTACAACCCGCCTGATCGGGGTGGATGCTGAAAGAGTAAGAGATTGGATGAATCGGTTCCCGGGCTGGCGAAAGTTTGTCATCAGCCTCTATTATGATCGCATGACAGAATTGATGACTCTGGTAGACCTGATCACGTTTAAAAGTGTGGACCAGAGATTGTTCAAATATATTTCCGACCGTGCCGTAGATAACGTGGTTGAGATCACGCATCAGAAACTAGCCGGCGAGATCGGCACCGCCCGCGAGGTCATTTCCCGGCTGCTCAAACAAATGGAGAAAGACAACCTCATTGCACTGGAAAGAGGAAAGATCATCATTTTGCAGTAAAGATCTTCCATGGTCCTAAAAAGGAAGGCCCGGCACCTCTCCTGGAAAAGATCATAAACCAGCAGGTGGCCGGAAATCGCCCGCCAACCAGCACGTGGCCTGATTTAGGCACGGGAATTTTACAAGTATATATTTTAGTTATAGTATTAATTTACTATATGATATAAATTTCGTTTTTTCTACAGGTGACCAGTTGCCTCGCAGAATACTTATATTATAAAGGTGCTCGGGCTCCTAC
>CAYOSB010000273.1:0-5407 GCA_964406495.1 uncultured Bacteroidaceae bacterium
ACACCGGCCTTCAGTGTTTGCAGGCTGAACGGGCATCCGTGACAGGCGCCGGTCAATTGCACTTTCACCACATTGTCATCAGTCACTTCCACCAACTCGATATTTCCACCATCTGCCACGAGATATGGGCGGATTTTTTCCAGAGCGGCCTCAACACGACTCTTTTTGTCTTCCATAGCTTCTGTTGTATAATAGGAATAATTACTTATGCGTGATCTCCACTTTTTTGGTCGGAGCCTGCTCCCTGTTCCGCTTCTCAGTGGCTGCTGCCACCCTGTTGGCCAGTTCACTAAATGCTTTCCCCATGGTGGACTCCCTGTCAGTTGCCACAGGTACTCCCTGGTCACCCGACTCGCAGATTCCCTGGACGATCGGTATCTGTCCCAGCAGTTCCACGCCCAGTTTTTCTGAAAGTTGCTTGCAGCCCTCCTTTCCGAAGATATAGTATTTGTTATCAGGCAATTCTTCGGGTGTAAACCATGCCATATTCTCCACCAAACCAAGCACCGGAACATTGATCTTGTCCCCGGTGAACATACTGATACCCTTGATCACATCGGCCAGCGCCACCTCCTGGGGTGTGCTCACGATGATGGCCCCGGTTACCGGCAGTTCCTGTACGATGGTCAGGTGCACATCCCCTGTTCCGGGGGGCATATCCAGTACCAGGTAATCAAGCTCTCCCCAGTCGCCCTGGGATACCAGTTGCTTCAGTGCACTGGTGGCCATGGGACCCCGCCATACCAGCGCATCTTCAGGCTTCACAAAGAACCCTACAGACAGCAGCTTGATCCCATGCTTCTCGATGGGAATGATCCACTCCGTTCCATCTTCTGTTTTTCCATTGGGACGGGCATCCTCCAGGTCAAACATTTTGGGCACAGACGGACCATAGACGTCCGCATCCAAGAGCCCTACCTTGTAGCCCTGGTTCTTCAGCCCTACTGCAAGATTCACAGCGATGGTTGATTTTCCCACACCGCCTTTGCCGGATGCAACAGCAATGATATTCTTCACACCGGGCAATACTTCGGGCGCCCTGGGACGCTCCGGTACATTGGTGCCGATGTTCCCGCGGATCTTCACCTCTTCACCCAGCTGGGATTCGATGGCGCTCACGCAGGATTTTTTCATGGATTCAATAAAAGGATCATTGGGGCGGCTGAACTTCAGGGCAAACCTGACTTCTTTGCCTTCAACGGAAAGATTTTCCACCATCCCCAGTTCCACAATGTTCTTTCTCGATTCAGGATGCACAACACGCTTAAGCGCCTGTAAAACCTGCTCTTTTGTTATCTTCATAGTTCCTCCGTTTGTCCTGCAAAGATAGCGATTTTTTTAATTTAGATTTAATCTTTATAAACCTAATTCGATGAGGGGATCCCAGAATTTTTCCCTGAAATCCTGTACCTGGTCATCAATAACAGTGATCCCTTCATTTTCGAGCAGTTCGGCCATTACTTCAGGGCCATCGAAATGGTGTTTCCCGGTAAGCATGCCATTGCGATTCACCACGCGATGGGCCGGAATAAAATCGTTGGAAGCGTGTGACTGGTTCATGGCCCAACCGACCATCCGTGAAGCCTGCGGCGAGCCTACATACCTGGCGATGGCACCATATGATGTGACACGACCGGGGGGAATGCGTTTCACCACCTCGTATACCCGGTCAAAGAAGCCTGTTTCATCCTTCATTTCTTTCATCTTCCGGAAGGTCTGTGATCATTTTGTGCCGGGGAAGTCTGAAGGCAATATAATTGATGTTGGTGCCTTCGGCAAGAAATTGCTTTTCGTAAGTGGTTTGAATGGAGCGAATATCGTCGAGGAAGGCTGAATGATACAGGTCATTTGTCTCTGCGACGATCTCCAACGCATTGTGCCTTGCCAGTTGTGCAGTATATTGGAACATCACGTCGTTATCGGTTTTCAGGTGAACGATTCCACGGTCCTTCAGAAAGGCACGGTAATGGTTGAGAAACCGGGGGCCTGTGAGGCGCTTCTTGTTGCGCCGTTTCTTCAGCTGTGGATCCGGGAAAGTGATCCATATCTCCTCGATCTCTGCCTCGCCAAAAAAGGATTCGATGAACTCTATCCGGGTACGAAGAAAGGCCACATTTTTCATGGAACGCTCGTTGGCGGTTTTTGCACCTTTCCATATGCGTGCACCCTTGATGTCCACGCCGATGAAATTCTTGCCGGGATGCATCCCGGCAAGCCCGAGGGTATACTCCCCTTTTCCGCATCCGAGTTCTAACAATACCGGGTGGTTATTGTCAAATACCGAGGTTGCCCAGCGTCCTTTCAAATGAAAATCCTTTTTAAAGACCGCTTCAAATTCGGGTTGAAATACCCTGTCAAAGGTCTCCATCTCTTCGAATTTCCGGAGCTTATTCTTACTCAAGACAATACGATTTAGGGATTTACTTTTTCGACACGTACACCGACCTCCGAAACGGGGACTTCGGGAAGTCGCATGGCCTGCTCAATGGCAATCTCATAGATGCCTGGTTGCGGAAACACCGTATTCTTTTTATACCTGTATCCGATCGAGCGGATGTTCCCAACGCCTTTCCCAATCCACTTTCCACTGTGCTCTGCAAGGATAAAATTGATCGTGTCGGTCATTTCCTGTCCTGACGGACCTTCCACATGAACGAACATATACAGGTTGCTGAGCGGATAATCCGTGGTATGACGCACCTGGATCAGGATATCATGAAAATGCACTGTATCCTTCATTTCAAAAGAAAATTCTGCCGGGTCATCCCAGTGCCAGGAACTGTTGTCGATCCTGACGAATTGATCGTGCACCATTGAACGGTCGCATGCACCCAGGAACAGGACAGGTAGCAGGAAAACAGCACACGTAAAAATCAATTTTCTCATTTCTTTCTGCGTTGTGATCCCGGTTTGCGACGGACCCGGCCACGCTTGCGGCCCTTGTTCTTTTGTTCAAAACGTGTGATACTCTCCTGCCCGACCACGTCGGAGTAGGCGGTCGGTTTCTTCCCTTCCGTTGCCTGGTAAGCATCCAACAGGCTGTCGGGGATCACCCCTTTCCTGTTCAGTGTGATAATCTCCTTTACCCGCTCCACCGGCACCGGCACAAGAGTGGATGCACCGCGATCGGCCTCAACGGCATACCACATCACACCGCGGTACACATCTGTCTTCTGATGGACGGCCTTTCCACCTGCGATCTGCAGGTGAATATTGCGGTCCGGGAAATCTTTCCTTGCGTCTGAATAGCTTTCCACTTCATAATTCAGGCAGCATTTGAGCTTGCCGCACTGACCTGCCAGTTTTGTAGGATTCAGCGCCACTTCCTGGACACGGGCTGCCTGGGTGGAGACCGATACAAAATTGGTTATGAACGTGGAACAACAGAGTTCCCTGCCACAGGTACCAATGCCCCCGATCCTGCCCGCCTCCTGGCGTGCACCGATCTGGCGCATTTCGATCCGGATCCGGAAATTGTCCGCCAGCACCTTGATGAGCTGACGGAAATCCACACGCTCATCTGCGATATAATAAAAGATCGCCTTGGTGCGGTCTCCCTGGTACTCCACATCCCCGATTTTCATATCGAGACGCAGGTCCCCGGCGATGGACCTTGCCTTCAGCATGGTTTCGTGTTCCAGCCGGATGGCCTCTTCCCATTTTTCTATATCTGCAGGTTTCGCCTTGCGGTATACCTTTTTCAGTTCATCTATGCGCGGATCATACTTGGTTTTATCGAGCTGTTTCTCTACGATCTCACCAGCCAGGGTAATGATGCCAATGTCATGTCCCGGCGATGCCTCCACTGCAACGAAATCACCGCGCTTGATCCTGAGCCCGTTCACATTCCTGTATATCTCTTTCCGGGTGTTCTTGAACCTGACCTCAACGATATCGGGGATATCAAAATGATCGGTCAGCTCCCGCAGCCAGTTGAATGAATCCAGTTTCCCGCACTTGTCAAAGTAGTACTCCAAACGGTCACTGTTGTCATTTGCCGCTTCTTGCTGTTTCCCTGAACAACACCCTCTTGCGATCATGCTTTCCATAAGCTGTATTCTGTGAGTTCCGGCATCGTACCGGTCGTACAAAGGTAGGCATTAAAGACGAAAGTTAAAACTGGTGATCAAGATGGATATAGGTTTAACATAATTCCAAAAAGAGCAGGCAGCACCCGGGAATAATCCCATAACTGTTGAATTCATCAGGCAGGGATCAGAAAATTGTCAGCTGGAACTTTTACTTTGAGGTTGTTGTTGCTTCAGCAACAGTATGTTCTTAATGGCAAGATCCAGCAACACGATCCTGGCTTGCCCGTTGGCCTCGATATGATCGATGGCGCGTTCAAACTCCCGGACCATCTCGAACACGTTGCCCTGGTGAATGAATGCAGAAAATTTCTGCGAGAATTCCTCTTCTTTTTTGCTCATGTAGGTGATATCCTGCTGCTGCAGGTTGAGCATGAAATTTTCACGGATCAGCCGCAGCCCGTAGGCAAGAAATAGCTTCAGGCGCTCCCTGCCCCAGCCTGCGATCCGTTCTGTCCACTTCTGGATCTCGATGATCTCGCGCATGTAACACTTGCGCATCAAAAAAACAAATTCACCGAAGTGCTCATTGTCCAGCTCATCCGACTCCATCAGCTGCAAGGCAGTGCTGTAGTTTCCGTTCGACCTGCGGATCACATCCTCTATCATGGATTCCTTCCCGGGAAAACGTTCCTGCAATCCGCCGTGGATACTTTGCGGGTCCAGCGGGGGAATCCTGATCATCTGTGTACGGCTCAGGATCGTCGGAAGGATGTGGTCGGTATTTTCCGATACCAGCAGGAAGACTGTCTTTTGAGGTGGCTCTTCCAATAATTTCAGCAGGCTGTTGGCAGCCGCAGCATTCAACTTTTCCGCCAGCCAGAGGATGAGCACCTTGTAATCTGACTCATACGATTTCAGACTGAGTTTTCTCAAAACAGTACTGCTTTCGGCCCGGCTGATGAATCCTTGCTTGTTCTCTGCACCCATGATCTCATACCATTGGTTCTCGGAGATATAAGGATTTTCTATGATCGTTTCCCGCCACTTCTCAATGTAATCGTCACTTATTGTTTTGCTACCCGCCTTTTTTAGGTTCACTACCGGGAATACAAAATGCAAATCGGGGTGCGCAAGTTTTGCAAACTTGACGCACGATGGGCAAACACCACATGCATCATCTTCCTGCGGATCAGTACAACAAATATACCGGGCATAGGCAATTGCCAGTGGCAATTTCCCGGTTCCCGGAGGACCAAAAAACAGCTGGGCATGACTGATACGCTCTTCATTCACCGACCTGATCAGTTTGTCCTTCACCTGTTGTTGTCCGAGTACCTCCTTGAATTGCATTCCTGTGTTGCCTGGGGATGAATATT
>CAYOSB010000274.1:0-5403 GCA_964406495.1 uncultured Bacteroidaceae bacterium
GTTACGTTTTTGATCGGCATCTACCTCCTCCGCGAAACTTACGTGATCCTGAAAGAGGCGGTGAACATCCTCATGCAATCTACCCCTGAAAACATCAATGTAAATAAGATACAGTCAAAGGTGGAGGCCTTCCCGGAGGTCAGCAGCCTGCATCATTTGCATGTATGGGCCCTGGATGAAAATGAGATACACCTGGAAGCACATGTGGAACTTCACGAAGACTGGAAAATAAGCCAGACCCATGAAATACAGGAAAAAATCGAAAAACTGTTAAAACAAAAATTCCACATCCGCCATATAACGCTGCAGTTCGAGTTTGATCCCGATCATGGGAAAAGCCTGATTGCAAACCGGGAGGAAGCAACACCTCCACAAAAAAAGAAATGAGAAGTATTATATAAGTGGTTGATATGAAGAAAAAGGGAATCATTTACGCAGCCTGGGTATCTATTGTGGGAAATGCAGTATTGGCAATACTGAAACTGGTCGTGGGATTCCTCTCCGGCAGTTTTGCCGTTGTGGCCGATGGAATCGATTCCTCTGCAGATATCATCAGTTCTGTTGTTACGCTGGTTGCTGCCAGGGTGGTTAAAAAACCTCCTAACATTAAATTTCCTTACGGATATGTAAAAGCGGATACCGTCGCCACAAAGGTCCTTTCCATGCTTATATTTGTGGCGGGCGCCCAGCTTGCCATCTCAACTGTAGAGAGACTGATTGAAGGGGGCACAGATAAAATTCCCGCAATGATCGCCATCTGGGTGACTGTTTTTTCCATGGCAGGAAAGATAGGACTCAGCCTCTACCTGAAAAAAACCGGGAAGAATGAATCCAGTGACATGATGACTACCATGGGCATCCACATGCGAAACGACATGCTCATTTCATCCACGGTTCTTATTGGACTCCTGGCTACGATTATCTTCGAGGTAGCCATTATCGACAAGATCATTGCCTTAGGTATCAGTATATTCATCATGTACGAGGCAATAATGATCTTTCTTAAATCCAATACGGAACTAATGGATGGTATACAGGATCCTGAATTGTATGATCAATTGTTCGAGTCGATCAGGAAAGTAAAGGGGGCACACAATCCACACCGCACCCGTGCCAGGAAAATCGGTTCACGCTATATGGTCAACCTCGATATCGAAGTCGATCCGGATATGAAAGTAAGCGATGCACACAATATCGCCAAGGAGGTGGAGGACATTATCAAGTCCGATATCGATAACGTCTACGACGTAATGGTGCACGTGGAACCCATGGGAAACATGGAAAAAGATGAAAAATTCGGTATTACTGAAAATGATGTGCCACAACGTAAAAAGAAAAATAATAAATCCGGGGGAACTTAGTTATTATTTGGGTAAGCCAAACCTAACGAGCTCTTCTAATTTATATATTTGTATCGGAAAATTTATAGCTATATGAGCGAAAAGAAAACAAATGTTGGTGTCTTATACGGCGTCATCGGCCTACTTGCAGTTGTGCTGTTGGTCGCGGTATACATCCTGATCGACCTGAAAAAGGATTTTGATGCCACCAGCGAGGAACTGCAACAAAACAAGATCTTTTTTGCACAGGAACGCGACTCCCTCGAAGGAGAATTGCATGAAATCTATATGTCATATGACTCCCTGGAGACCGACAATGAAAGAATCCAGGAGGAGATGAACATTCAACAGGAAAAGATTGAGCGCCTCATCAGGATCCAGGCAGACGATGCATACAAGATCAGAATGTATAAGCGGGAAATGGAAACGCTCAGATCCGTGCTGAGAAGCTATATCGTGCAGATTGACTCCCTCAATTCAAAAAACCAGGAGTTGATGGCGGAGAATGTGCAGCTGAAGCGAACAGAGCGACAACTGCAAACCGAAAAAGAACAACTGCAGAATGAAAAAACCGAGCTTGAAGAGATCCGGGACCTGGCATCTTCTCTCCAGGCCTCGGATATTTATATTGAATCAATAAATGAAAACAACCGGCCACGAAGACGGATCAGGAGCATTGATAAAATCCGGACAGATTTCGTGATCCGCGCAAACCCAGTGGTCCCGGCAGGTGAGAAAACCATCTACCTGAAGCTCATCCGTCCCGACGGGGTAACCCTTGGATCACCTGACATGGAGGTGATCACTGTCGACGGGGAAGAAACCCCCGTTTCCGCTTCCCGGACCATCACCTACGAAAATGCAGACCTCCCTGTTTCCATCTTCTGGACCAATAACGGTGAACTCGTTCCCGGTGAATACACTGTGGAGCTGTATGCTGGCGGAAAAGTAATTGGGAGTAGTGTTTTTGAACTCTGAATGATGTGATGGGCATTCTTTTTTGGCGATTAAATTGTGCTGATCGTATTACATTGTACTGATAGTGTTGTTCCTCTTAATTGTTGAGCACATCCACTTCTTAAATCGTTAACTGATGAGAATTGGTATCATTATTGGCAGAATCGGCGGGGTCGACGGCGTAGCGCTGGAAACCGAAAAATGGATACAGGTGCTCCATTCCATGGGACATAAAGTGTTCATTATATCAGGACAGTTCCAGGAAAGGCCCATGGATCCGGAAACCGAAACACTGGTCCCGGAAATGTCCTTCTTTTCTCCCGAAAGTTACTGGAGCCAGAAAAAGGCCTTTTTCTATCCTGAAACAAATCCCCAGGAGCTCATCGAACACCTCAACCTGTATTCAAAGGTCATCTATAAAAAAATTGTTCAATGGGCACGAACCAACAAGATCGACCTGTTGATCTCTGAAAATGCCTCTGCCCTGCCTTCACACCTGGAGATGGGACTGGCAATCAATAAAGCCGTGCATAAGCTCGGGCTGCCTACGATTACCCACGACCATGATTTTGCATGGGAACGGGGTGACAGGTACACATCCCCGCATGAAGAGATCAACCGCTTTGTGGAAAAGGTTTTTCCCCTGATCGCCCCCAACTCGATCCATGCAGTGATCAACACACACGCTCAACATACCCTGAAGGAGAAATTCGGACGTGAAGCGGTGAATGTGCCTAATGTGATGGATTTTAGCATCCCTTTCGGTGAAAAGAATGAAAAAAATGCACTTCTTCCCGATTACCTGGGCTTTGAAAAAGATGCCATATACCTCTACCAGATTACCAGGATCGTTCGGCGAAAGGGGATCGAAGTGGCCATCGACCTGCTGCACCAGCTGAACGACAAAAAGATCAAGCTGATCATAACAGGAAATTATGCCGACGACGCAGGAAGTGCATACTATAATGATCTCAATGAGCAGGTGCACGACCTGCACCTCAGTGAGCAGGTGCAGTTTGCCTATCACCTGTTTCACAACAAAGGCCTCACCCCTTCCAATGGTGATGTCATGTTCTCCCTCTCTGATGCTTACGCACATGCAACAGCATGTACCTACTTCAGTACTTATGAAGGCTTCGGAAATGCTTTCGTGGAAGCTGTCCTTTCCCGAACTCCTGTTTTTGTGAATAATTACAAACCCGTGTACATGCCTGATATTGGCAGCAAAGGATTCAAAACAGTGATGTTGGAAGATAATCAGCTTACAGAAGAAGCTGCCAGGAATATGGCAGAGATCATTTACAATCCTTCGCTTGCTGAAGAGATCGCTGCGCATAATTATGCACTGGGAAAGAAATATTTCAGCTATGATACCCTCAAAGAAAAGCTGGAAGAACTGATTAAAAAAGCGATGGCGCTGGTTTAGGTGATCCTTCATAGGAACTAAAAAAGCAGCATACGAACATGTATTGCTAAACACGATCTTCAACTGTAACAAGACCAGGGTTAGCTGTATGAACATACCAAGGGATGTATATGTGGCTTATTCCTCCACCATCAGTGCCTGTATAACCAGGTCAGACCTTAGCCATCCCTCTGGCGTCATCCTTATTACATCAGCTTCCATTTCGATTTCGCCACTCCCGGTAAATGGAACAGCCTTCCGTTTTAACTGATCAGCCTCCATAACCCCGAATTGATCACGTACCAGCCCCAGGTCTGCTCCCTCTTTGGTGCGTAGGGAGGTGATCAGGTAATCATGATACCGGTCCCTGGATGTGAGTATCTCCCTTTCAAAACCGGATAAATCCGAACCGCTGTTTTCAATATATGCTTTCAGCGAGGCGATATTCCATCTCCTTTCCTTTCCATTGAAAGAATGTGCCGAGGGACCAAACCCGGCATATGGAGTTCCCGACCAGTAGCTGCTGTTATGTTTGGATCTGAAGCCCGGCAGGGAAAAATTAGAAATCTCGTAATGCTCGAAACCATGCGTGCTGGTAATCTCACATAACATGTTGTACTGTTCAATACTGTTTTCCTCCGGAAGTTTCCGAATCCTCCCTTTCTTTTTCCAGTGATTGAAAACCGTGCCGGGTTCATACGTAAGATGATACGCCGAGATATGCTGCACCGGCAAATCCATAGTGGTATATAAGTCCTGCTGCCATTCTGTATTCTTTAGCCCGGGCAATCCGTAAATAAGATCCATATTGATATTATCAAATCCATGAGCTGCTGAGCGTTGAATGGCGTCCACTGCTTCCTCTGCAAGATGTGAACGACGCATGAGTTCAAGATGTGTGGAATGAAAAGATTGCACTCCAATGCTTAACCTGTTGATCCCGGTTGCCTTCAGTATCTGTAACCGGGCGTCATCAAGGTCATCAGGATTCGCCTCGATGGTTACTTCTGCTGCTGTATCAATCTCAAATAACTCCGACACACGGGTCATGATCTTTTCCAGGTGTTGATGACTCAGCACCGAGGGTGTTCCTCCCCCCAGGTATATGGTGGAAATCAATGACCCTGAAACTTCGTCAGCGCGGCTCTCCAGCTCCCTGAGCAGCGCGTCCACATATGCATCCCGGTATTTCAGACTCACTGTAAAATAGAAATCACAATACCTGCATGCCTGCCTGCAGAATGGTACATGTATATAAATTCCGGCCACAATTCTATTCTCCTTTTTGAATGGTTCCTATGATCGCATTTGAAACAGAACGAGGTTGCGGGGGCAATGCGTACACATTGTATTCATAATCGCTGTTATAAGGCGAAATGTTCAACACCTTCCCTCCTGCATACAATGTGCTGCTCCCGCCCGGATCAAAACCCATGGCTTTCATCATGCCCTGTTCAGTAAGTATGTTGGCCATATCAGCATGTGTGGCTCCCACCGATTCCCTGATCCGTCCATTGACCGTTAACACCATGAGCTTCCCTTTCCCATCCATTCCAACTGCGATTTTGGGACCGCGCATATCCAGGTAATCCAGGCGGGCCGCCTGCGTGGCAATGGAAAAAGTGGTCTTCCACCCCTCCGCATCCATATCAATGGCCTGTTTTCCATCCTCCAGTAATTGTGGTCCCGCTTCGATGGCCT
>CAYOSB010000275.1:0-5362 GCA_964406495.1 uncultured Bacteroidaceae bacterium
TCCGAAGTGGCCGATAATTGCGTTGCTGTCCTTCTTATATTTTTCCATGAACTCCTCGGCACTGGAAAAAGCAATCTCATTGATATACTTTTCAATCTCTTCGGCGGTCATTCCGATGCCCGCATCCGAAACTGTGATCGTTTTCTTCTTTTTGTCAACATTTACCCGGATCGTCAAGTCCCCCAGCTCTCCTTTAAAATCGCCTACCGACGCCAGCGTTTTCAGTTTCTGGGTAGCATCCACTGCATTGGATATCAGCTCCCGCAGAAAAATCTCATGATCGGAATAGAGGAATTTTTTAATGATCGGAAAAATGTTATCCGTCGTTACATTGATCTTACCTTTTTGCATTGTATTCTGATTTTTATTGATTTCTAACCGCAGGGAACTTTTCAAACATAATGCCAAGGCGGGATCACTGACAATACGTCATAAAAGCTGGCCGGGACTGAAAATTATGTCAGGAATTAATGTGTCTCACAGTACCTGCTGAAAGAGTTTGTTCATCTGTGGCAGGGAGCAGGTGCGTCGATGGCAGAAACTGGAGCATCTGTGGCAGGAACTGGAGCATCTGTGCCAGGAAAAGAAGCATCTGTGGCAGGAAAAGAAGCGTTTGAGATTACGTACTGTAGAAATTTGTTTATATGTGGCAAAATATGAATACAACCTTGATCCTGCTGCATCCATTTTACCAGCATCTGCCGGAATGAGTCTCCTTATTCATTACGTGCATCAACATCTTTCTCCTGCACCCAGACCCCCTTTGTGAACTTCAGCCCGTCGTAAGAACCGTCCGGACCATAAAACTGGTAATTGCCGGTATAGATAGGGTGCAAAGGTACAAGGTGATCGTAAACGATCATGTCCATCGCTTCATTGTATCTGACGGAAGCAGCAAGGTCTGCTGAATATTCCAGTACTACCCTGTCCTGCATGTTATCTTCGATCAGGAACTGATCCTCAAGAAATACAGGCTTCCCCCGATGGAGCATCATTACTTCAATGGTTTTTAGTGATGTACTTGAATTATTAAGATCTGCACCTATTAAGGTATAGAACACATTTCTCCTGTATTTTTTGGTAACCAGGTCGTAATATATTTTTCCGTCCCAATGGTCGATCTCCTGTTTAAAATCATTGTCGTGCACATGTTCGCCGGATGCAGGTCTGAGTTTGAAAATACTCGGTTCATCTTTTTCACTCACCTGTATAAAAGCTGAATAGCGATAGTCATTCCTGCTGACCTGGTACAACCATGAAAACACCTTTACATGACCATCATCTGATGACAGTTTTCCGATCTGGTTCAGTTTTGACCACTTATGATCAAAAGACCCCGTCAGTTGTAATGCAGCATTGAATGCAGAATCAATCGCATGGTAAAGGTCCATCTGCGGGCCTGTAACATCCTGGCTATACAGCTGATCAAACATGGATTTTAATTGTGTTTCTGCCCTGATGATCTCCAGGTACGCAGCCTCATCCTGCCCTCGTGCAGCAATACATAGAACCGATATCAACATGACAATTAGAATCCGATTCATTTCAGCTTGTTTTTATCACTAACGTGTAATCTGTAAAAAACTTATGTGCGCGAGCGGTCAAGTGCATCAAGCAACACGTCGGCAGATGCCCTGACCTCTTCTTCTGAAATAATCAGCGGCGGTGCGATCCTGAATGCATTGTTGCAGAACAGGAATTGGTCCAGTACGATTCCATTTTCAAAGATGTGCTGCATGAGTTTTACCCTGTCGATCTTTTCATTGAATTGCACGGCCAGGAAGAGTCCCTTTCCACGCACATGATCGATCCCTTCGTGCACCATTAACTCCCGGTACAATGCACCCATTGCATTGGCATGATCGATAAGTCCGTGTTGCGCAATATACTCTTGTGCAGCCAGTCCGGCTGCACAACTTACCGGGTGGCCACCGAAGGTAGTGATGTGCCCAAGTGCCGGATGATGTGTAAGGGTCTCCATTTTTTCATGGCTGCTGATAAAAGCACCAAGTGGCATTCCTCCTCCAAAGCTCTTGGCAAAACAGATTATATCAGGTTGCACTGCGTAATGTTCGAAGGCGAACAATTTTCCTGTCCGTCCAAACCCGGTCTGGATCTCATCCAGTATCATCAGGGCACCGGTTGCATTGCATCGCTCCCTCACCTTCTCCAGGAAACCCTGCTCCGGCTCAATGATCCCGGCCTCTGCCTGGATCGGTTCAATGACTACTCCGGCAGTTTCTTCTGTGATCTGTTCCAGTCCGGCCGCATCATTGAAATCAAGGTGTATGATCCCCGGCAACATTGGCAGGTATCCCATCTGGAAGGCAGGATTACCAATAATGCTCATTGCACCATGCGTACTCCCATGGTAAGCTTTATTGAAGGCGACAATTCCGGGCCTCCCTGTAACTCTTTTGGCCAGTTTCATAGCCCCTTCTATTGCTTCACTGCCGGAATTCACATAGTATACTACATCAAGGGAGTCAGGCAGGTGGTTAACGATCCAATTGGCATATTTTGTTTGCGGTGACTGAACAAATTCACCATACACCATCAAATGCATATGCTGTTCAGCCTGCTTCTTCACAGCCTCAACGACGGCCGGATGACCATGGCCCAATGCTGAAACGGAGACACCGGAAACCAGGTCGGTATAGCGCTTGCCTTTTGGCGTGTAAAAATAGATGCCTTCAGCCCGTTCGATTTCCAGCTGCAGCGGAGAACCTGAAGTCTGTCCAACATGCTGCAGAAAAATTTGCCGGTTAGATATTGTCATGGATCGCGGACTGGAAAAGTGTTTTTACTTGATGATGAGGTTGATGTCCTTCATCAGCTTTTCCTTGTAAGATTTTCCGATAGGGATGGATTTGGCCGAGTCTTCTGTTTTAACAATCACCGAGTTATCCTCAATCACCTCAATTCTACTGGTATTCACGATGTAAGAGCGATGCACACGTGTAAACTTCCTGGGGGGCAACTTTTGCTCAATCGCTTTCATCGTAAAATGGATCGTATACTTATCTTTGTATGTATTGAAGATCACATAATTTTCAAGTGCTTCGATCCACAAAATCTCGTCGTATTTTAACCGAACAAGTGTGGAATTCTTCTTGATGAAAATTTCGTTGCCTCCTGACTGTTCAGTACCCGCATCACGTGTCCGCTTCTCAACTTTCTCAATTGCCTGGAGAAAACGCTTGTAGCTCACCGGCTTGAGCAGGTAATCTGTGACATCATAGTTGTATGAATCGACAGCATACTTTCCTTTTGATGAAAATATGATCACCTGTGGCTGCGTCAACAAGCTGTCAAGGAAGTCAATACCGGACATTTCGGGCATCTCTATATCAAGGAAGATCAGGTCGACATCATCATCTTTTTTCAGAATATTGATGCATTGTACCGGATCAGAACATGAATGTCTCAGCACCAATCCTTCTGTCTTATTGATGAACTCTTCCAGTATCCGCCTGGAAAGATCATCATCATCTAAAATAATACAATTCATAGGTCCGTGGGTTAATCATCGAATATATTGGACTAATAGCACATGTATCTCAACTAATCAAAGGTAAACATAAAAATCAATTTGCAGAAGCATACAAAGTTAAAAAATCAGCGGTAATATTTTTTTTGAAAGCCCTGCTCGATCCGTGAAATATGATTTACAGAGTTTTTAATCCAATGATACTTAATTTTTTCATTCTCTGCAGGTTTCAAATTCCACTTTATATCAGAAGCACGCATTCTTTCGTTAAGCTCATAAAGGATAATTGCTGCAGAGACCGAAATATTAAAACTTTCGGTAAACCCGACCATGGGAATTTTAACAAATTCATCAGCCATGTCCAATGCTTGTTCAGTCAGCCCGGTCATTTCCGTACCCAGCATGATTGCCAGTCTGCCTTTTCCAAGGTCCAGGTCTGCTAATTTTACATCGTCGGTATGGGGTGTGGCCGCGATGATCCTGTAGCCTTGTTCCTTCAGTAAGTGAATCGCATTTTCAGTGTTATTTGTTTCCTTGTTATAATGATGAAGTGTAAGCCACTGGGCAGCTCCCAGTTCTACTTCCGGATTCAATTCATAGCTGTTTCGGTTCTCCACAATATGTACATCCTGGATACCAAAACAATCACAAGTACGCAACACCGCACTTGCATTATGCGGCTGGTAAATATCCTCCAAAAGCACTGTAATATACCTGGTACGGTCCTGCAATAATCTGTCGATAAGTGCCAGCCGGTTTTCATTTACCATGGGCAGGAGAAACTCCATGAGTGCTTTATCATATTCAGTCATTGTAGAAAAACCTTTTATACAGACTCAAAAAATATACCCATTAAAAAAGCCGGCTCGTTAATGAGTCGGCTTTTTTAAAATTCAGTCCAAATATCTTACTTAACAGCGTCAGACAATTCAGCGCCAGCTTTGAACTTAACAACTTTTTTAGCTGCAATCTTAATTTCAGCACCAGTTTGCGGGTTGCGGCCGGTTCTCGCTCCTCTTTCTGAAACAGAGAATGAACCAAAACCAACTAATGCAACTCTATCACCTTTTTTCAGTGCGTCAGTTGTAGTTGAAATGAATGCATCAAGAGCTCTTTTTGCGTCGGCCTTAGTTAAATTAGCTTCAGCAGCAATTGCATCAATTAATTGAGCTTTGTTCATAATAATGAAATTTTAGGGTTAGTAATAATATTTTTTTGTTCACTCCAAACACGTAAACAAATATATAGAAATTCTCTGCGCACACAAATATAAACCCCAAAAAATGCCGTATTTGTTGATAAAACAGCGTGTTTTCTTCATAAACCCGGACATTTTAACATCAAAAATGTGTCATTTGAATCGCTGAAAGCCTCGTATACAAAGGTACAGCGCTTGAAAGACACGTTCAACACATTACTCCACAACAGACTTTATATTCCTGAATATCTGTAATTTACATATTTTTTAAATTATCCTCCTGCAGAAAATAAAATTTTACTAATTTTGCGCCCGGAGGAATGGCAGAGTGGTCGAATGCGGCGGTCTTGAAAACCGTTGTACCGCAAGGTACCGGGGGTTCGAATCCCTCTTCCTCCGCCACCACCTGCAAACCCGGTCAGCTGCAAGCTGGCCGGGTTTATTATTTCTTCAGACCGTCAAAAGCGACCGCCAAGGAGCTTTTGTAAGGGCTGGAGGAATAATAAACCAGCTCCGAACGCAGTGAGGAGTGTGGTTTGCAGGTGGTGTAGCCTCCCCTCTCAGGGATCATGACTGAAAGGAATAATCCCTCTTCCTCCGCCAGTACAAAAAGCAACATTGTTTCCTTCACTTGAAAACCATACCACTATTTCACTTCAAAAGTATACCACTTT
>CAYOSB010000276.1:0-5274 GCA_964406495.1 uncultured Bacteroidaceae bacterium
GCAAATTAACAGCTGATGGAAAAAAATGCAAAGAGAAACCCCACGGCAATACTATTGTTGATGTCGTTTCTTTTTGCTTGTTCAACACAGGCTGATTCCCAGGACCTGGCCGAACTTACCGTCACCATTCGCGCATCCGGCAAACCCCTGCATGCCGTTCTGGATGACCTCACCGAACAAAGCGGTTTTAATTTTACCTTTGACTCCAGGCTGATCGACAGCCGGAAGCGGGTAAGCATGACATTGAAAGACATTCCCTTACCTGGGGCCATCGACACATTGTTCCAAAATCCTGACCTGGTTTACAAGGTCATCAATACGAACATCGTGATCTTTCCCCGTGCCCGGGAACAAGTAACGGCAACAGACACTGCAACAACATCAACACCCACACTGGAAGTGCATGGCATCATCAGCGATCTGCGAACCGGCAAGCCCCTGCCCTATGCATCCATCGGAGTAATGGGTACCTATTTTGGAACCATCACAAATGACAATGGCAACTTTCAATTGCGCATACCTGACACATTGCAGCAACCTATCCTGGTCTCATCCTTTATCGGTTACCGGAACCAATATACACCTGTCAGTTTTGACAATTATGAAACCGTGGAGATCCAGATGAGTAAAAACATCATATCCCTGCAGGAAGTGATCATCCGGTATCAGGATCCGGTCGGACTTCTCCGGAGTTCATTGGAAAGGATTCATGACAACTACCTGGATGTTCCTTCAGGCATGCAGGCCTACTACAGGGAAAAAGTGACCAAGGACGAAAAATACATGATTTTCTCAGAAGCCGTAGTGGAGATTGCCAAGGCGCCTTACCGGAACGCTTTTGCAGCAGAGCGTTCCAGGTTGCTCAAAGGCCGGAAACTTACCAACATTGCACTTGAAGATACAGTCGTTTTTAAAATAAGCGCAGGACTAAACACCATGCTGCAACTGGATATCATCAAAAATCCGCCCGATTTCCTCTCCGCAGATTTTGCCAGGCTGTATGACTTACATTTTTCAAATGTAGTTTCTTTCAAGGACAGGCTGGTATATGTGATCTCATTTGAACAAAAAGAACATATCGAGGAGACACTTTTCAGGGGCGATCTATTTATCGACAGGAGCAGCCTTGCCGTGATTGCCGCAGATTTTGAGTATGACCCGGTAAGGTTAAGAGGAGAAGAGAATATGTTCGTAGAGAAAAAAAGTCCCAAGGTCAGGATCCTGCCCCTAAGCGCTAAATATCATGTCGAGTACCAGGAAACCGACAGTGCTTTCCATCTTTCCCAGGTACAGGGAGAAGTGAAGTTTAAGGTCAGAAAAAAACGGCAATGGATTGCATCCCGTTACCAGATCAACCTGGAGATGGCAATAACGAATGTAGATCCGGGGAATCCTCCACGTATCAGGCTCGCGGATAAACTGAAGGCCTCCACAATCATTGCTGATGAGGAGTTTGAATATGACCCGGAGTTCTGGGGCAATTACAATACCATTTCTCCGGAAGCAGACCTGAAAGAGGCATTGCGAAGGATCGAAGAAGCAATGCTTGAGATCAGTGAATGAGGGTATACAAATTTTAGCTAAACTTGTGCCCATGAATAATTAATATTTAACCTGGAACAATGGCGCTAAACTCTCTCGACTGGATCATCATCGCAATATTCTTTGTAGTTCTTATCAGTATCGGATATTTTGCATCACGTGGTGCAGGTAAAAACACGGCCAGTTTTTTCCTTTCCGGCCGCAATATGCCCTGGTGGTTACTGGGCGTTTCGATGGTGGCAACCACTTTCTCCTGTGATACCCCGAACCTCATAACCGATATGGTGAGAACCGGCGGTGTTGCTTCCAACTGGCAATGGTGGGCTTTTTTGCTCACCGGTATGTTAACCGTGTTTGTTTATGCCAAATTGTGGAACAGGTCCAGGGTACTGACCGATAATGAATTCTATGAACTGCGGTACAGTGGAAAAATGGCCGAGTTTCTGCGTGGATTCAGGGCTGTGTACCTGGGAATATTTTTCAATGTAATGGTCATTGCCAGCGTATCGCTCGCCTTTATCAAGATCGTGGCCGTTATGCTCGGGGTCAATCCAACCATCGCGCTGATCATCGCAGCAGCCATTATCGTATTCTACTCCAGTCTTGGAGGTTTGAAATCGATCTTGTATACCGACCTGTTCCAGTTCTCCTTCGCACTCTTTGGTGCAGTGATTGCCGCCGTATTCGTATCCAGGTCACCCGAGATCGGCGGATTGAATGCACTGATGACACATCCTGATGTGGTGAATAAGCTCCGCATCATTCCGGACATTAAGGATACGGAATTATTCATCAGCATCTTCCTGATCCCCATTGCAGTGCAGTGGTGGGCAGCCTGGTATCCCGGGGCTGAGCCAGGTGGAGGTGGTTATGTGGTACAAAGAATGCTCTCTGCGAAAAACGAGAAACACGCCGTGAGTGCAACCATGCTATTCAATTTCTTTCATTATGCGTTGCGTCCATGGCCCTGGATCATCGTAGGACTCGCTTCACTGATCGTATTTCCAAACCTCGACTCCCTGCTGGCCGCATTCCCGCATGTAGATCCGCAATTTGTAAAAAACGACCTCGCCTACCCTGCCATGCTGAAGACATTCCTGCCGGCCGGGCTGCTCGGGCTGGTGGTTGCATCACTTATTGCAGCATTTATGTCAACCGTTGCATCGCAGATCAATTGGGCATCCTCCTACCTGGTCAACGACCTGTATGGCAGGTTCATCAAACCTGAGGCGACAGAAAAACAAAAGGTCATGTTCGGAAGATTTTCTACAGTCATGCTCATGATCCTGTCCGTATTGCTTGCCCTTTCCCTGAAAAATGCGCTACAGGTATTCAGGTACCTGCTGATGATCGGCGCGGGGACCGGTTTGCTCTATATTATGCGATGGTTTTGGTGGCGCATCAATGCTTGGTCTGAAATGGTGGCGATGATCGCAGCTTTCACTTTTTCCATCACCTTTATCCTGCTTGAGAATTTTGGACTCAGGGAACTCGGCGAAGACCGTATCCTGCTGGCGGGGATCGAAACGACCATGGGCGCATGGAATATTTTCAAATTCCTCGGTATAGTTTTGCTGACAACAATTTCATGGATTGTCACCTCCCTGGTCACCAAACCTGTAGACGATGATGTATTGCGCAGCTTTTATAAGAAGATTAAACCGGGAGGTCCCGGCTGGAAAAGAGTAATTGAAAAAGCCCGTAATGAAGGGGTGGAACTTGTGAAGGAAAAAGACCTGAAATGGGATGTCCCCACCGGGATCATGGCCATGCTGTTCGGAGCCGTTTCAATTTACGCTGTGCTTTTCTCCATTGGTACGTTCCTTTACAGTGAAAGAGGAACGGCGATGATATTTGTTGCAATTGCAGTAATTTCAACCACGACAATGATCTATTTCTGGAAAAGACTCAGAACTGAATAATTCCTGAACGTTCAGAAGCCTGTCTCCTTTCAGCTTGTGTTTGAATTATTTAACTCTCCATTTTATGCCTACTCCCCGCTGATCAGTCCGGGTATGTGCATTGGCAGCGGATTCCATGCAGGCAATTTTCAGCATAAGGATCAATCCGGTCAGTGCAAATTTCTGGAGAAATTGTTTGTCAGGATGGTCCCTGATATAACACCATGCATAGGGAAGCACAGTTCCCTGGAGGATAAGCTGGTAAAATATAAAACGCATCCATCCTGTATGAGGAATCAACCGCACCAACCAGATTCCTGCCACCATCCACAGGGAACCGAAAACCATACCTGCCCCTGCACTATGCACTCCATTGTTCAGATCACACGGCGTGATCATGACCAGATAGCCCAGGGCACACAGCAAAAACAACATGCGTATATAAAAACTTCTGGCTGTCCTGGAAATACGATAACTTATGGCTGCACTAATTACCAATCCAAACGAAAAGATCAGCATGGAAAGATTATTCGAATTACCACCGGGGGTCCGTAACATGCCCAGGTAACTGATGGCATGGTTCCGAAATGAAAAGGCTTCACCAAAGGTGAAAATCCCCAGGAAAAGTGTAGCTAAAGTAACAACAAAAAGCTGATTCAGATGACGATGTGTCTCTGTTCTGATCCCGGATCGCTCCGCCTGACGATATGTCGCTTGCTCGACACGCACGGCTGACCCTCTCCTTGATGTAACCTTAAAAATATAAGAAAAAAAAACAAGAAAAGCAAATCATCTCCTGGGGATCAAAAGGATTGGCAATGCCAGATAAATACAGTTAATGATACTGTTAAGGTGAAAGGTTGATTAAATGGATAATTATGTACTGATGATCTTCGCAACATCCTGTTTCCTGTAAATCTACTGAAAGCTGATCAGTGCTGCTCAGAAGAACAGGGTAATTTTAAAATTCTTTTCGAAAGAACAGATTGTTTGGCTCAACCATTGCTGTTTGAACCAAATAATCTGCCTGTTTTAAATATGTTTTCACATTTGCTTAATTTAGAAAGATCACGATCAATCCTGTGAAAAACCACTCATTTATTCTATTAATATACTCTCTTTCTGTATTTTATGATTTATTCTGATCATTCTAAATAAGTTGTCTGTCACCCTGTCCTGCTATCATTTGTTATACAGATTCTAAATAATATATTATTTTTGACGCATGATTAGTGTGAAAATAATAACAAGAAAGATTTTTTATACGGTCATTGTTGTTTTCATGGGACTGTTCACCATGAACAACACCCTTTTTCTGCATACGCATATTTTACCGGGGGGTGATATCGTGATCCATGCACACCCCTTTAAAGCGAAAGCACCGACAGACGCGGCTCAAAGTGACAGCGGGGTACCAGAAAGTAATCACACGCACAACACAGCCCAATATACTCTTTTTGGCCAGCCACAACAGATCATTCCCTGGATGAGTCTAATGATTCTCATGATCCTGGCGCTAATGATTACAAAGGTTTATTTACACATTAAAATTGTTCCCGGGCTGATCAGCCTTCCCGTATCTCCAATTCGTGGCCCTCCTGTAGTTGTTTAATTTACCGGATACCAGGATTCCCTGGAAAATTCAGCCTTCAATTTCTATAGTGCCGTGATGCAGTGTATGCTGCACAGTATGGCTTTTTAATTAAACAACTCCATGAAAAAAATACTCACAATCATATTGCTGTTACCCGCTTTCCTGTTTCTCAATGCACAAAAATCAGCTACTGATCAAATTCTTTCCGGTCATGTGCTGAGCGATGGAGAACACCTG
>CAYOSB010000277.1:0-5202 GCA_964406495.1 uncultured Bacteroidaceae bacterium
CGTTAACAAACGGTTCCTGAATGAGGATCATTTTGAGTCGAAAAGAAATTACACACAACCTTACACTGCCAATGCTGCCGACCGGGCAATTTTCCAGTCCAGTGGTCTGAATGAACGTGTATTGAACCTGACAACAAGTACTTTTCAGGATGCCAGGACCAGCTATTTTCATCAATCACTTGGTGGATATCATGGTGCGAAGATGCGTCGTTACCAGGACCTGATCGATACCAGGCTGGTGGATGAAATGACCATGCTGATCGGTGGATTACAACAGCAGGATTTTGGAATCATAGATTCCACTTTAGAGGATCTTAACATTATCAATATGTTGAATACCAGGTTCATCATTGTCAACCCCGAGGGAGCACCGCTTACCAATCGGCACGCGTTCGGAAACGCGTGGTTCGTTGATGAGGTAGTCGCAGTGGAAAATGCCGATGAAGAACTCGAAATGGTCTCCACGACAGATCTGGGCAGGATTGCTGTAACGGATAAGAAATATATTGATGCGCTCGAAAGCACTTCGTTTATTGGAAATAACCTGGACCGTGTTGAATTGGTGGAATACGCACCCAATAAGTTAACCTATAGCTCGTCGGCGGCCTCTGACCGCTTTGTGGTCTTTTCCGAGATTTTTTATGAAAAGGGATGGAAAGCGACTATCGATGGTGAACCTGCAAATCATATCAGGGTGGATTACCTCCTGAGAGGTATGACCGTACCTGCGGGTGACCATACAATCGTATTTGAATTCCGGCCAGGTTCTTATTATGCAGGGGAACGTGTTTCTCTTGCAGGATCATTGATTCTCTTACTGATGCTTATTGGTGCTATTGTGATGGAATTCAGGCAAAAAGAAAAGGATCAGTAGCGTCTCAGCCAGCGATACCTCCGGGCATCATTTCCAAATTTATAGGAAATGGATAGTTCATGGGTACCAAAATTAAATCGCTGTATTGAGGAAAAGGTATAATCGAATGCATAACCAATAAACAAACCATCAATACGCATACCCAGCATTGAAATCAGGCTGCCATCGGTACGTACGCCTAGACCGGCCCAGTAATCTTCGATGTAATAAAACTTTACACCAAAATCTCCCTGGGGGATCAATTTTTCAGTTGTCTTGAGAAGTACATTCGGTTCGATGATAAAATCGCTCCCGGCCTTGAAGCGATAGCCCCCCATCAGCCAGTAATGTCTCAGGATCTGGTAATTGTTTCCACCACCTCCGATATTGACTACAGACTGGAACAGGTTATTCACACTGGCACCGATAAAATAATCCCTGTTCGTCCAGTACATCCCAAAATCAACATCCGGAGTATATCCGATTTCCTGGATTCCAGCATTCACCAGTGGATCCACATCCCTTCCAAAAGTCAGATTTTCTGTTGCGATCCTGTATTGAAACAGCTTTCCTGCCAGTCCGAAGGATAGCTGGTGGTAATCCATCATGATATGATACGCATAGGTAAATTGTATCCCTGTTCTTGCAACATTCCCATTCATATCATTGATGACGTAGGCTCCAAGACCGACCCGTCCTTTTGTGCTTGGCCGCAGCAGATTGTTGTTTCTTAGCGGATTCCTGATGATCTTATAAGATCGCTGCAAGATGCGCGTCTGCCAGGAAGCTGAAAAAGTTTGTGGCGCATCACCAAATCCCACCCATTGTTGACGGGCAGTTGTATTTACAGAAGTAAATCCGTCATGTCCGGCCATCGCAGGATTGAGGATGAATCCGTTCAACACATACTGGCTGAAAATAGGTAATTGCTGACTCTTTGCGGGAAGCCACAAAGATATCAGCAGCAAAAATATGATATATTTGCTACCTCTTTTCAATCTGTAATTTTGTCCGCAATTATACGATTTTACCGTATAATTGTTACATTACCTCTCCTTGCCGGTTCATCATTCCCCAGGTCAAGCACATAATGATATGAATCGATGGGAAGTTCCTTTCCATTGAATGTGCCATCCCAGGGCTCACCCGCGACATCATCTGTGTAATAGAGCAATTCTCCCCACCTGTTGTATATCCAGAGCTCGGCATCAGGATACAAATACAGATCATTACTACCGTCATCATCAGCATCCAGTACCCACACATCATTTGCACCATCATAATTGGGAGTAAACGCATTGGGAATATCCAGGCAGCTTTGATTGATGGTATCTATAACTGCGATCGTATTCAGGTAACAACCATGCGCATCTACCACCCGGATCTCAAAATTACCCGGGGGCAGGTTTTCGAAGAACATTTTTCCGAGCACATCATTGACAAAATAAGGTTCCGTTCCGCCTTCTATCCAATTGATGGTCAGGGTACCATCCGTTTCATCGGGACACTCAGCAGGAGTTGAAACAGTTTCAATACTAAGTGTATCCGGGGCCTGGAGTGTGATCTCTGCTATTTCCGTGCATCCGTTTGCATCTGTGACAGTCACTTCGAAATCGCCATCCGAAATATTATCCAGCGATTCTGTACCGACAATCGTATCCCCACCGGGCAATACCCAAAGATAGGTGTATCCTGGTGTTCCATAGAAGACCATCAGGTCGATCTCGCCATCTTCATACCCCGGACAGGATGGATTTGTCGGATCCACTTGCAGGGAAATGGCTTGTGGTTCCTCAAGCAGGATACTGTCACTAACTTCACAGTTATATTGATCCTCCACTTCCACAATATACCATCCGGCAGGGACATTGGTAACCATTGTGTCCGTAGAGATCGCATCATCAGAAGTGCCCTGGTACCATTGATAACTATAACCGGGATTTCCGCCAGTTGTGGTGACCGAGACAGCGCCGGTTGAAGCTCCCTCGCAGGTAATATGGGTACCACCAGCGTAGTTGCTTTCAATTGCAATCGCTGGTACGATTAGAGGACTTTGCTTCAATTCAACAGAATCCTCTACTGAACAGTTATTATTGTCGGTCACTTCCACGGCATAATAGCCGGCAAAAATATCTGAGATCGTTGAATCCCCGGTAAGCTCCTCCCCTTCGGGACCGGTCCATAAGTAACTATATTCACCCGTGAGTTTTGTATTTCCACCTTCGGGATCAAGTTCAATGGTGCCATCCTCTCCAAAACACTGGATAAATTCAGGAACAGCATTTAACTCGATTGTATCTGGTTCATTCAGGGTAAATGAATATGGTACCGTACAGTTATTCGTGTCCGAAATCACCACATTATATTGGCCGGCCTGGAGATTTTCGATTACCGTATCTCCGGTGATCTCAGCCCCTCCCTGACCTGTCCATAGATAATCATACGATCTGGTTCCGCCTGAAGGAATCAGGGAGATCTCTCCATCATTGAAGCCATAACAACGAATGGCATATCCATTTTTATCTCCTGATGCACCTGACCTGTCAACAAGTGTATCTGCGATAAGTGGATCCGGTTGACTTAATGTAATGATACTGTCCATGTAACATCCGATAGCATCTGTTACTGTGACTGTATATTGTCCGGCGGGTACATCGATCTGGTCTTTTAAGGTATCCACTGGAAGTGTCACACCGCTGGGAGGTGTCCACCGATAGGAATAATCCTCCGGACCATCTCCTTCATCACCTTTTGGACCTCCGCCGGATAAATTCAGCAGTTGGATTTCTCCGTCTGACAATCCATTGCAGGAAATATTTTCACCTCCGATATACTGCTTCAAATTATAATCAAATCCGATCCTTAAGGGCTGTTCGAGGGTGATGGTTGTTGAATCTTTACAATTAAAAGCATCTTCAATTACAACTTTATACGCACCGGCAGTCAAACCAGATTGAGTACTATCTGCCGGATTGATCCCCGACCCGGATGTGGTGGTCCATTTAAAGGTATTATTAACGAATCCCGTATCTGCAATATGTCCGCCATAATAAGCCAGGTTGATCCTTCCGTCGGCCTCATCATAACAACTGATATCCCAGCCGCTCGGATATTGGTCTGAAGGATCCCTGGCAAAGGTGATCGGATCCGGTTCGGTGATTTCGATCATCCCCAGGGTATCAATAATATCACCTGACTCATCCCTGATGTCAAAAATACAACCATCCGCATCCTCCACATAGTAATAATATGTTCCTGCAGTCAAATCCTGTATCTGGTTTGTGAAACCGATGGGTGGGGCATTTCGATCCGAATACCACCTGTAAGTGTAAGATCCGTCTCCGGGATCGCCGAGTCCCTCTATCCTTACGAAACCATCATCTTCCCCAAAACATTGAATATCATATTTCCCGCTTGCTGAAGAATCTGTGACACTCACTGATACCTGGTCTTTAGGATTAATAGAGAATATCGTATCAAAACTGCATTCGAAATAATCTTTGACAACATATCGATATTTTGCAGCTGGGATATCTTCAATATCCTTTCCTTTAATTTCTATGCCCCTCCAGTACCATGTATAATCATTAATCTCAACACCACCTGTCAGGTCAACATAAATGGCAGCATCCGAATCACCATAGCACTGCGGCTCAACAATGGAATAATTCGAAATTTTAATGGAATCCGGTTCTGTTAATTCGAGTGTATCTGTAAAGTAACAGCCAATAGTGTCTATAATTCTGTATTCGTATATCCCTGCCGGTTGATCAGAAAGCAGATCAGACATATTTTGCTCCTGTTGAAGGGTATCGCCATTATAATCCAGCCAGGTTATGTCGTAGGTGTGTCTCAGATCTCCTCCCTTCGGGACAAGTTCAACAGATCCATCGGATAGACCATTGCATGTAATGTTATGCCCTCCGTAGAGAATATTTTCATTTTCGAGGGCAGTAAGGACGGGGACAACCTGGATAGTAAGGGTATCAGCATCACCTGGACAATATAGTCCGCTTGCTGTATATTCAATATACGGATGGAACCGGTACTTTAATTCAAGAATCGAATCCTGGCCGTGGGATAATGTATCAGTAAAATCCTGAATTGTTTTCCCAAATTCATCTGTTGAATTACCACTAAAGAAAGGCAGATCTGCTCCAAATACATCCAGGTCATAGTAGATATTTCCGATGGTCTGTTGATTATTCTGTATAGTAAATTCTACAGGAGTATCGTTGCAATATATCGTTTCATTTGTGATGGACAAAGGTACACTTAATACAAGTCTGGCAGTCGGGTTCACCCAGATGATGATCGTCGTATCGTTCGGGGTGCCGTTCTCACAGTCA
>CAYOSB010000278.1:0-5200 GCA_964406495.1 uncultured Bacteroidaceae bacterium
AGATGGTTAAATTAAAATAATAACTAATATCCGGTTTTACCGGACAACAATGATTAAGTTTAAAGTTTTTTTCAGTTGCCAGCCATAATTCAGGGATAATGAATGCATACCTAAACAGATAAAAACATGTTTCATTTCAATTCATATACTCCCAATGGAAATGTTGATGAAAATTTATGGGAATTTATTAGATCACATGAGAAATCAACAATTTATCACACTCGTGAATATTTTATGGCATGTCACTATACTCAAAATCATGTCCCGTTTATTTATTATGCATCCAATAACACAGGCATATGCGGTGTTATCTCTGGCGTTATTAATAAAAATTTCAGATGGCCACTTACCTATTTAACTTCCAGAGCAATTGTTTATGGAGGACCAATCCTTAAGGAAGATGATTCCGACGTCCTTGATTTTCTACTGAAAAACCTCGTTAAAAAGCTTAAAAACAAAGTAATTTATATTGAATTCAGAAATAATTTTGATCTTGATACATACCGCAATGCATTTGAAAGACACAAATTTAATTACCAGAATCATCTGAACATAGTCATCAATCTGAATGTGTCCATTGAAGCAATAAAGAGTATTGTTTCCAAAAACAAAAGGAGAAATGTTACAAAATCAAAAAATAAAGGCTGTACTTTTACTGAACTAAATGAAGAAAAGGAATTGCATGAAGCATATAATCTGCTTCAAATGACGTACAAACGTATCGGTCTGCCTCTTCCTTCCCAAGATTTCTTTAGAAATATGTACGATCACCTTAGTATAAATGATATGTTTAAATGTTTTGCAGTTAAACTTGAAGAAAAGACTATCGCAGTGCGATATGAATTACTATATAAAGATACCATATATGATTGGTATGCTGGCAGCAACAATTCATTTCGAAAATTCTACCCAAATGACTTTCTCATATATCATGTTCTATTATGGGCCGGGGAGAACGGATTTATGAAATTTGATTTTGGTGGTGCCGGGAAACCAGGAAAAAAATATGGTGTTAGAGATCATAAGCTGAAATTTGGTGGTGATTTAAAAGAATACGGCAGATACCTCCGGATCAATAAGAAAGCTATTTTTAGTATTGGTAAAATTGCCATAAATATTTTAAGTTCAGGTTCAAGATAGTGAAGGTATGTTGATTAAGAAATTATTAAAATTCATATATACATTTACTCCTACAGTTTTTCTCAGAAGGTTTTTATTAATTGGTTCGGGTTATGTTATTGGCAGAAGTATTTATATTCCGGCATCCTTAAAAATATCAGACCAGAATAAAAGACGAAAAAATGTGAAAATCGGAGATCGCGTCTCCATTGGTCCGAATGTTACAATAATTACTGATTCATCTCCTAATAATTCGATTCTCAGAAGAAAATTTCCAATCATCTCTGAAGATGTGAGCATTGAGGAAGATGCTTGGATTGGCGCAAATGTTACAATTCTTCCAGGAGTGACAATTGGAAAATGTTCGATAATTGGCGCAGGATCAGTCGTTAATAAAAGTATTCCTCAATACTCTATTGCTGCGGGAGTTCCCTCAAGAGTCATTAAACAAATTGATCCGGATGAGTTATAAGCTTCTACCAAGATTTCAGTATACTCTTTCGACGATAACATATCTAAAATCCTGGTTTAAGCCTCATGAACGAGAAGCCAACCTTCCATATGAACTGGATAAGATTTACTTTCTTAATAATGCCAGGTCAGGACTCAAGGTACTTTTAGAATCAACTGGGAAAGAAAGAATTATGGTTGGCGTATCTGTATATACCTGTGAAACTGTCATGCAAGCTATACAATTGGCCGGACATGAAATCGTATTTATAGATATAAACGAAAGGTTTCAACTGGATTTAGAAGATTTGAAAAGCAAATCGAAAAAAATCGATCTTTTAATCGCCACACACACATTTGGTTATCCCGAAAGATTCGATCAAATTCGATTGATAATGTGTGACAGCATAATCATTGAGGACTGTGCGCACTCTTTTCTCAGTAAATACAAAGGTGCATATACAGGGACACTCGGTGATGCAGCAATCTTTTCTATGGGTATTGGAAAGTTTCCTCCAATAGGTGAAGGAGGGTATATCATGATCAATAATCCTAACCGTTTCCCAAATATTAATAATGTAATCAATAACATTAAAAAAATAAGCGGGCTTACTCAATTCACATCCCATATGAAGACAATCATTCTTTCTATTCTTATGAAACCTCCAATCTATGGCGTAATTACATATCCATTGGGGAAAAAGCTTGACCGAAGATATGATTTACTTAAGAAAAAAAAATTTGATAGAAGTAAAGGTGAGCTCTGGTTCACAAGAGTATTTCAAAAAAATTTCACGGTCTTCGAAAATCTTCTGGAAAAACAGCAAGATAATGCCAACTCACTTGCAAGAATGATTAATAACCCTGCAATAAAAATTCCAGAAAAAATCATCGGAGCCAACAACTATTTATTTCCTGTCCTTGTTAAAAATGGACGAGACAATTTATATAACGATCTGATCAATAATGATATTGAAGCTGGAAAACAATTTAGCAATGCACTAAGGTGGGCTAAAAAATATGGATATATAAAAGGTACATGCCCGTGCGCGGAAAACATTTCACTAAAAATCCTCACACTCCCGGTCCACAGTATAGCTTCGTCCGGTCAGTTAACAACTTGCGCAAGGATTGTAAATGAATTCGGAAAAAATGGCAAATAACAGGTATCTTTTCCAATTGAATCATCCGGCGCATTTTCACCTGCTAAAAAATAGTATTGAAAACCTCATTAAAAAAGGATACCATGTTCGAATTTCAATCAAGGAGAAAGATATTTTAGAGAAGTTGGTAAAGGATTATGATTACACAAAGATCAGTGAAGGTTATAGAAGCAAGAGTGTTTTTCGAATATTAAAATCACTGATCTTACGGGATATGAAGTTACATAGAATAGTCCGTGAATTTAAACCTGACCTAATGATAGGCACTTCACCGGAAATAGGCCATGTGTCCTTGTTGACAGGAGTTCCCTCGGTATTTCTCGGTGAGGATGATGTTAATCTTTCACTTACTATGTACCTGGGTGCTATAACATGTTACCCATTCTTTAATACTATCCTCTCCCCTGAGGGAGTAAATAACAGTATTTGGAAGCGAAAAACTATTTTCTATAGAGGCTATCAGAAGCTTGCCTACCTTCATCCTGATGTATTCGTTCCTGATCGTCAGAGAGTTCTGCTCCCAGAAAATGAAAATATTTACATCATTAGGCTATCTAATCTGAATGCTTACCATGATATTGATGGATCTGGACTTACGGATGAAATTTTACAAAAAATAATTCCAATCCTGGAGGATAACGGAAATATACTGATAAGTTCAGAAAGAAATGTTCCTGATAAGTTCAAAAAATATATTTTTTCTGGAAATCTACAAGATTTTCATCACTATATATATTTCGCTGATCTTCTAGTTGGCGATAGTCAGAGCATGGCTGTTGAAGCTTCGGTATTGGGAACACCTAACATAAGATTCAATAATTTTGTTGGCAAAATAAGTATTTTGGAAGAACTAGAAAATAAATACAATTTAACCTACGGAATATCAGCAAGTCGACCGGAACTATTAATTGAAAAAATAAATCAATTCATGAAGATAAATAATCAAGTGAAGTTTCATGAAAAAAAAATAAAGATGTTAAAGGAGAAAATAAATGTAGCAAGCTTTATCACCTGGTTCATAGAAAACTATCCTTTAAGCAAAAAAGCAATGTCAGAAGACTCTTCATATCAGGAAAATTTCAATTAATATATAGAGTATTCATTAAAAAACTATAAGAATCACATCATATAAAATGATTATAGACTTTACTTTATCTACATATATAAAATTGCTGCATGCTTTTATTGACAATGGGTATGATTTAATTCCTTTCAGAGATTTTTATTTAGATGACCAAAATAATAAATGCATTTGTATTAGACATGATGTTGACAGAATACCATTTAATTCAGTTGTCTTTGCAAGAATATTAAATCAAAAAAAGTTGCGAGGAACTTTCTTCTTTAGGTCAGTCATTAGCAATAAGGATAAAAAGTCTATTGTCCATATTGCTAACCTTGGTCATGAAATCGGGTATCATTATGAATCATTGAGTACAAAAAAGGGTAATTTTCAGACTGCCATAACTGATTTTAAGAAAAACCTTGAACTTCTTAGGGAATTGGTTGCAATCAACACCATATGTATGCATGGTAGTCCTCTTTCAAGATATGATTCGCGCAGACTATGGAAAGAATATGAATACAGGGAATATGGAATAATAGCTGAACCCTATTTTGATATTGATTTCTCTGAGGTTCTCTACCTCACTGATACAGGTAGACGTTGGAATGGAGACAGTGTAGCTGTCAGGGATAAATTGACATCCTATATTTCAAAGAACAATAATAAAAAACAATACCATGAAAAAGACTATAAATACTTTTATGATTGGAAAGTTAAACCACCGGTAAATTCTTCGATGAATATGACCTCTGCTGCTATTAATTTCCAAAATAAATATAACTTTAAAACTACGGCAGATATTATCAGGGCAGCTGAATATAAAGAGCTGCCCGACAAAATAATGCTCACCTTCCATCCGCAGCGCTGGACTAATCAACCCATCCACTGGTTCAAGGAACTATTGCTCCAGAACACAAAAAACGTAGTTAAGTATTTCTTTATAAAACTGGGAAGGAAATAGATCGGTTTTTTAGTCTCCTTTTACACCCCTTGTTAATAACTTTCCTGCCTGCAACCATAACTTCTTTCCTCCTGTCCTACCACCTAAAGAAGTAATCATTAATTTCATGGTAAATTAAAGCCATGACCCTTAAGAAGGCCAATAGCGGGTTGATTCTCATTGATGTGCTGCTACTTACGGCTGCATACTTTTTTATGGCATGGGTAAAATCCGGTTCAACTTATCTATCCGGCAGATACTTAATCGGGTTTGTCATTACACTGGCAATTTGGATCGTCTGCTCCTTCTACCTGAAAAAGTATCACCCGCGAAAAAGCGAAAAAATACTATATTTTTTCAGAATGATCGTCTATCCTAATCTCCTGACGGTCGCCTTCCTTTCGTTTATCATCTATGCTTTCGGCACCACCTTTTATTCCAGGCTCATGGTATTCGGTACAC
>CAYOSB010000279.1:0-5175 GCA_964406495.1 uncultured Bacteroidaceae bacterium
ACCTCTTCCTGGCAGGCCTGTTTGCCAACATCATCGACAATGCCTATTGGGGGGGATCGTTGGACTATATTACCATCCGTCCTTTTTATACCTTCGATCTGAAGGACATGTACATTACCATGTGTGAACTGTTCCTTGTTACCGAACTGATTGACAATAAATCCCTGATGCGGCTGATTAAAATGCCAAAGGATGATAGCAAAGCCCTCAATAAGGACTTTTTTGATTTTGTAAAGAAAGACCTGCGGTCTCTGACAAGGATTAAAAAGAGGAAGGACCGGGACTAATCTTGCATTTACGTGGTAGCCAATTCAATAAGAATGCTGGTTGGCTTTTCACCTGATGGTAACAGGAATCTGGAAGCTAATTTTCCCTGCGAATATTGAAATCATAGAACTGTTCTCCCTCACGAAACTCCAATTCCCGGCGCTTTTCTGTGAACCTGAAATCCAGGTTAACCGTTTTATTTGCAACAAACTGTACCTTGTACCTGCCCTGCTCAAGAAGGAACTGCTCACCAAATACATTATAAACAGACACTTCATAATTGTCCGCCCGTGGCAGGTTCAGCACATAATTACCAAATGAATTGGTCAGGACAGAATAGGTTTCACCCATTTCTCCGACCGCGGTTATCCTGATGCCCTCCAGGTTGATAGTGCCCTCATTACTATTCGGATCGCGATCTACAATAATCCTGCCTTTGATCTTGTATGTTTCTACCAAAGGCAGGTAATGTACCATATCATCCCTGACTTCAAGGGTCTGGTTTTCTCCATTCAGGAAATAAAGGTTCTCAAGATTTGAAAGTGAAGTTATCTGCAAGTCATAAAGTCCCTCCGGAATATCCTCGTAAAAAATCTCTCCATTAGGATCTGTAATTAATGAAACCTCCGAGAAGCCGGTCCGCTGCACCTCATTCTTTTTGTTTTCCCTTGCAATCCGGATCATCACATTGGAGATGGGTTTTTCGTTGGGTTCTTTCATCCTGTTTCCATTCTCATCATTGAATCCCACAATGGTCAGATCATAGAATTTAAGCCTTGGTTGCTGGATATCAAACGATTTCCGAAGACCGGTCAGCAGGTTGATATCACGCGATGTAATCCTACCAGCCACCTCATCTGCCCTGACAATCCTGTAGAGGTTAAAACTCAGGAATACCCGCCATCCATCCCGCAGGAAAAAATCCGAAGTAAGATTGAAGATCATATTCTCTCTTGTAGACGGCAGATAATAAGAATAATTGAGGTATCCGCTCACCCGGATTGTCTCTTTATTGAAATACCGTTCGTAATAAGGTCGCAAGTGAAATGACTGGTTCACAGAGGGATCCCCTTCTACAACAACAGTTCTGTAAATATCAGAAGCATCCCCGCTTGTAAAATATGCATTGAATTTAAATGCCTGGTCATAATAGCTGAGGCCTGCTGTGTATTGTAGCTGACCGTTGATTATATAGGGTTCGAACAGGGGATCTTCAGATGTGTAGTTGACGAACATGGAATTCACCCTCATGTAGGGCGTAATACTTCGCATCATTCCCAGCCGGAAGGTAACAGAACCCATCATTCCTGGCTGCGTATTCCGGTAGGTCGTTGAAAAACCTGTATTCGGATTATAATAATTCCTGACTGAATTGGTAAGGTGTGGTCCGGTATAATAGATCATATTGCCTCTGGTAACAGAAAACAACAAGTGCCCGTTGTCGGTAATATTCTTATTGGAAGGGTACACGAAGTTATAAGGATATCGCGATGCATCATAGCTGTTCCGATAATAGATCCCTTCCAGCCTGGAATTGTTTTCAAATTCATATACACTGCGCATATTGATCCTGTTGATTCCGCTTGTACGCAAAAAACTCAACCTAGTATTGGTATTATCGATACGGAATTTGAATTTACTACCATTGTACCGGTATGAGACACGGTAGGCAAAACCCACTTTCGCAGTATCATTCTCCAGGTACGGGCCACTACTGAATTGATCCAGTGAGGTTGCTGTATACAGCCTGATCCTGTGGTTCCTCAGAAAATTGTATGAGCCTCCAAGGTGGAAGGAGTAATGACCGTCGGCTGAACTTGTATTCGTTTCCAGGGTCACTCCCGTATTGATCCCCAGGTTACGGATGGCTGTGGAATAACCGGTATGTACACCTATATTTTTATTGAAAGGGTTATTTGCAGCATTCAAATAGAGGGTATGATCATCATTGAAGGTATGTCGCGCACGAATCCCCTGCCCGCTTAAAGTATGCAATTCTCCGATTCCCATCCGGTCCCCGATTTCCACCGATGTGTTCTTATCGCTGTAACGGATCATATAACGCAATTGTCGCATCAAATCTAAATTCCTGTTCCTCTCCGCATTAAAATACAGGTTATAGATTCCAACATTATATTGCAATTGTTGCATTTCTGGAAACAGAATTTTTCCTGAAACCTTTGCAGACACCTTGGGCATCTGATAGGACAATAAATTATTCAATGTCATATCGACATTAAGCGGCGAATTCTTCAGTTTAATATCGCTGAAATTTCTGCTTTCCAGGGGCAACACCCTGATTCCTGCCGCCCTGCTATATTCCGGTGTTGAAGCAACGACATATATGCTGGAGGATCTCCAGTTGTTGATCATTGCCCGTTGTTCAGCATAACTGAGACCAGTCCTTTCCCGTAAGGTAAAGTGCAGGACCGTATCTGAGAATGCCGGCATTTCAACAAACAGCACACTGTCATTGTCCATGGGATTGACATATTCGAGTAATTCACCAGTATCAAACGACAGTTTGATCATTTCATTGGAATTCCCCCTGTTATCCAGTTCAACAGAAAATGTACCTTGTGGCTTGTACTCACTCAGATAAACCTGTTTTACAGGTACATACATATCCCAACGGGATACTGGTGCAATGGAAACATACGCTGAATTATAGTCATAATAATTCTCCCCTCTTATCTCGGCATTAATCAGGTATGAAATTCCACCTACAACTGTCGGAGGAATGGTTATCCTGACAGGAAAAAGATATTCTTCTCCCGGAGAAAGACTGATTTCGGAAGCTGTGAATCCAATTGAATTCCAGCCTTCCGGCAATGCGACCCTGACCTCCCCGGAAAACAACTCATCCCCTTGGTTCTGAATCCTGAGCACATTGAAATAGGGTCCTGATGAAGGCAATACTGTATCGGATTTTACAAATTCGAATATGATCCTCGTGCCGGCCGGATCATTTTCAACCTCCTGGCCTCTGACAGTTGCAGGACCACCGGCAAGCAGTAATATCGTGCTCAGCATGGAAATAAACCGGGCTGCTCCACAGCAAGTATTCGCCGGCCAGACGATGTAACTCCGATTTGTTTTCCTGTTGCTTCCCACAGAACACATGAAAATTAAGTATTAAAATCCCGGACCTGTCGGCACCAGTTCCACTTCGATCTCGATCGTGTAGTAATCCGGTGTGGCACCAAGCAATGTCCCATTGCCACCTTCAGACACAGGCTTTCCGCACTCATAGGAAAGGCCCAGTTGATGTGTGTCCCAGGTGAGATTTGTAAATGGAATATTTGTATAAGAGAACAAGGTGGACCAGGTAGCAGCCAGGTCCTGGTAGCCAAATGATGTTCCGCTTCCAAGGCCGATATTACTTTCTGCCCTGACCCTTATCCGGTCAAGTGCCAGGTCATCCACACTGCCCTTAATGGTTGCCTGTCCATTAAATGTCCTGAAATTAAGATCAAAACCCTCCAGGTCATGTCCAACCTGGTTTGAATCAGCAAGTGTAATCCCCAGGATGGTCCCGTCTATGATCTCGATACCTTCATTATATTTCTGTATCGAATTGAAATTAAATGGGATACTGCCTCCATAAAGCAGAGACAACCTTGCATAGTTCCATTCTTGTCCCACGACCTGCGAAGTCGCTGCGAGAGCAAAAAAAAAGCTGATGAAGAGAACAATACCAGGTTTATTCATAAATGATCAGGGTCTCGGTCTCAAATGATAGTGTAAAAATAGAAATAGTCAACCAAAAGTTGACTATTTCCATTATAAATAACCAATGTTATTAATTATCCACAGACAGCTCGAACAATACGTTCGTTACATACCTGTCGGGATTCGGACTTGAAGTCTGGTCAATAATCGCACTGGCGTTCATTGGATTCACGGTGTTTGTGCTTTCAGCAGTACCACATCTCCAGACAAGTGTAAAATCATTGTCGCCTGCATCACCGGCATTGGCAACTGCAGGATCATCGTTGTCCTCGATCAGGTCAGCCGGATACACAACCAGCGCAGCAGGTGGATCGCCGGCAACCGCATTTTGCTGCTCATCCCACAATACTTCTCCTGCAGTGGTTCCCTGGGCTGCTCCTGTTTCAAAGGCATGGGCACCATTGTTGATAATCGTGAAACCAACATTGTCCAGCGCAAGCGTATTTGCCGGGTTATCAGTTCCAATAAAGGTAGCTTCCTCAGATCCATAACTGATCATCCACCTGGTGGAGGAGGAGACGGTAAAATCTGTCTGGTACATGGGTTCCGAAGCTGCGGGATTTGCAGATCCGGATGTTGTGACATCCCCGGAAATCCCGTTTTTGTACTCATCAATTGTGTTGAACACAAATTCGATGTTACCGCCATTGGTAATGGTCATTCTCAACACCTGGTTCAGGTTGACAGCCACAGGAATTACGTTCCTGTCTTTAACAGCTTGTCCAAATGCAGTTGCTCCCAATAAGAACACCGCAACGATCATTGTAAGGTTACGTTTCATAACATAAAAAATTTGAGATTAATTTAATTGTGACCGATTTGTTCTATTTTTACGCTCAAACCGGTCGATTTTGAATTCCAGTGGCAATTTATAATGAAAAACAATATGAATTTGACGAAATACGCCTTTTTATACACAACAGCATTGTTAATAACTTGTAACCTCACCTTCGGACAGGATTTCGAAGTTGCTCCTGTATTGGTCTCATTTGACGCCAATCCGGGCGAGATTCAGAACAAGGTGTTGACCGTTAGAAATCACAGCAATGAGCGACAAAAGTTTGTACTCAATCTGAACGATTACACATTTGATGAAAATGGTCGGAAAAACGCTGTGGAAGCAGGAAGCACATCCAGGACGCTGGCTGACTGGCTCACCATTAATCCCGCTTTCGT
>CAYOSB010000280.1:0-5111 GCA_964406495.1 uncultured Bacteroidaceae bacterium
TTCAGAACTGGGATTTAATCCGAACATGATCCAACTGGTTACCAATACCACCAGGGAAAGCGCCAATGCACTCATGAAACTGAATGATTACCTGGATATACTGATCCCGCGTGGTGGCGCCGGCCTGATCCAGGCAGTGGTACAGAACAGTACCGTACCGGTAATAGAAACCGGCGTGGGCAACTGCCATGTGTTTGTGGATGCATCTGCGGACCTTGAAATGGCCCGGGATATTGCAGTCAATTCAAAGACCCATCGTCCGGGCGTATGCAATGCCGCCGAGAGCTTGTTGATTCATAAAGACATTGCCGAAAAAGCAATTCCGATGATCGGACAGGCATTAGTGGACGCGGATGTGGAAGTACGGGGCGACGAGCAGGTGTGCAACCTGCTGAAAGATGCCAAAAAGGCGAGCGAAGAAGACTGGGCCGCCGAATATCTCGATTATATCATCAGTGCAAAGGTGGTGGGATCCCTTGACGAAGCCATATCACACATCCATACATATGGATCTTCCCATTCAGAATCGATTGTTACCTCTGATTATGGAAATGCGCAATTCTTTCTCGACAGGGTGGATGCCGCTGCAGTCTATGTGAATGCCTCGACACGGTTTACCGATGGATTCGAATTCGGCTATGGTGCCGAGATCGGTATCAGTACCCAGAAATTACATGCCAGGGGACCGATGGGACTTAAAGAACTGACCACTACCAAGTATGTAATCTATGGTAATGGCCAGATCAGGAAGTGAGCTTTTAATAACTCCTTCCCAGGTTGAGAATCATAATTCCCAGCCCGAGACTGAAATACTGCTGGTTGTCCAGTGACTGGTTCCTGAGTATATAATTATACCTTGCATTTACATTGATTGCAAAAGTATTGTTCATGGGGAATATTATTCCCACTTCAGGCTGAAGTCCGAAATTCCACTGGTAATCATTTGTAAAAGTGTACAACCCCAGGTCGGTGCGTTTTTCAAAATAATAGGCCCCTGCTCCCAGCTTTACATATGACCTGCTTCCATTTTCATTACCGGTGAGGTTGTACTGGAATGTGGCGAGTACCGGTGAGGAATTGAGGTACCTGAACTGTTTACCATAATAGGTAATGTTATCTTCTGTATAGGTATCCTTTTCCAGCGCTTCGTAAAAGGTCTGTAATCCGACCTTCAGACCGAGGGCAACATCCTCGTTCAGATGGTGTCGAAACTCGAAACTGCCGCCACGCGGACTGATCTTCTCTATATAATCCCGGGTATCCCCGGTGGCTGCTGAAAGATCGTAGGAAAGTTGTATATGGTTTTGTGCCCGGACCTGCTGGTTAGAAAGTCCGAAAAATATGATACTGATCGCAATGTATTTAATGTATGTTATTGTAAGTTTCATGCGCTTGTTTTTTGGTTGTGATCGAAATTGATATGCACAAGGTGCATCACTTTTTACCTTTTTTAGTAGAGATAGGGCGATTGCTCGAATGCCTGGTTGATTCCATCAAGCATACGTTCCTCGGTGTTTTCATAAGATAGTTCGGCCAGGCCATTCAGTACTGCCATCCATCTTACCGGGTAGGAAACCTCTTCCTCGCCATCATTCAAATCATAAGGTGCAGAAGGATCGAGCATTTCAATGATCACTGTTCCGACGGAATAGGAAAATGAAACGGGATACCCCCATGGATAATAATTCCTCCAGTAGTACCCGGGATAGTAATAATCCAGTCCGTAAAATCCATCCCAGTAATTATACCCGTAATTGTAATAATCGTAATAGTATTCCGTGTAGGATTCAGTAGCCCTTGACACCAACAGTACCAGGGCATTATCCATTTTTTCATTATCTGCAGTATCCGCTTGAGAGAGTTGGGTGTAACCTGCCTGGGTCATCTGGTCTGCCACTTCCCCGACGATGGCATTGTCCAGCAAAATCTCTTCGGAAGATTTCTCATAGCCGGAACCTTCAGAAATTATTGGAACTGTATCCGCAAGCAGGAAATAGGATTTTGAATTGAAATCAAAATCCTCGTCATACTGTGTCTGGACAATATCCAGTTCTTCGATGTCTTCGTACTTTTCAGGATAGCAGGATGTCAGCAATAACATGGACATGGCTGCCAGTACTCCTGAATAAATCATGCCTTTTTTCATAAGTGTGTTTTTTTAGTTATAAGATTCATTTTACAATCAGTTAAAACATTCATTCTTTCTCTATGTGCTGAGTTGCCTCATAGTGTCAATTTTTTAATTCATGTTTCAAAGCTTGATTGATGTTGTTTGTCCATTATGGAAACAAAATTTGCTCCAATAGGAGATATGCAATCCATCGCATGGTATTTCAATATCAAGAATGATGTAAATAAAAGAAAATCAAATAGTTGAAAAAATATTCAGTCAGGCAAGAACCGTCTGCTGCGTGTGGTGATATTCCTCAGTATTGTGGATTATTTGAACACACAGTGCGTTACATACATAGCATGGAATTCCCCTGAAAAGTTTGAAATGGCGTTATGTGAGCATACGCCTGCATCTAATATGGGGATAACTGCATCTTTGCAGTCATGATCCTTTCGAAGAATGCGTTGAACAGTGGTATTTATTATTATGCCCGTTACTTCGCGGCCTCAATCATTTCAATAAATGCATCGAAAAGATGGGCTGTATCAGTTGGTCCGCCGGAGGCTTCAGGGTGAAACTGCGTGGAAAAGAAAGGCTTGCTCGCGTGCTTCATTCCCTCGTTGGTGTCGTCGTTCAAATTGAGGAACAGGGGTTCCCATTCATCCTTCAGCGAAGCATTATCAATGGCGTAACCATGATTCTGCGATGTGATATAGGCCGTATTGGTTCCCACCTGCAATACCGGTTGGTTATGACTGCGGTGCCCGTATTTCAGCTTATAGGTATCGGCACCGGCTGCCAGTGCCATCAGCTGGTTCCCGAGGCAAATTCCGAAGATTGGTGTATCCTGCTTATATGCACCGGTAAGCTGATCGATGGTGGCCTGGCACCGCTTGGGGTCACCGGGGCCATTGGAGATAAACAGTCCGTCATATTCCTCTTTCGAAATGTCATGGTCGTAGGGTACGCGGATCACGGTGGTGTCCCTTTCCAGCAGGTACCGGATGATATTATATTTCACACCGCAATCGATCAACAATATCCTGTGTTTCCCGTTTCCATATACTTCTTTCTTTTTTATGGTGACCTGTTCGACCAGGTTCAACTGGTTCGGATCGTACCATTCAGGTTCGTCGTTGTCGATGATCACCTTTCCCAGCATGGAGCCTTTCTCACGCAGCAATTTAGTGATCCGACGGGTATCTACGCCAAAGATGCCGGGAATCTTGTTTTCTTTCAACCAGTCGCCCAGGCTTTTTTGCGCATTCCAGTGAGAATATTCGTCAGAATAATCACTGATGATCAGTGCTGAAATATGCATGGTGTGGGATTCAAAAAAGAGAAACATATTGTCCTCCTCATCATCGTTGGGCACTCCGTAATTACCCACAATGGGATAGGTCAGTACCAGGATCTGGCCCCGGTAAGATGGATCAGTGAGGCTTTCAGGGTAGCCGGTCATGGCGGTGTTGAAAACGACCTCGCCGGCAGTGCTGCCTTCGTATCCAAATGAATATCCTTCAAATTCACTTCCGTCTTCCAGCTTCAGCCGGATCTTTTTATTTTCCATCATACTGGGTTAAGTTGTTCAATTATTTAAAAACCTGTTCAATATATCATCCACCTGTTCCGGTGACAGTTGTTTGGCAATGATTTTTTTGTCCTTATCGAGCAAAAACAATTGCGGAAAACTCTGCAAATTATACAACTTCCTGAATTCATTTTTGTAGGGGCTCCAGCAGTTGATCCAATCATACAGTCCATGCTCATTCACGAAATCAACCCATTTTATTTTTCCTTCCACGGAGTTGATCACGTGTACGGCCAGCACCTGTACCTGTTGGTCCTTGTATTTTTCAAAGATTTCGTACAGTTGGGGTGTTGATTTCTTACAATGCCCGCAGTCAGCTTCCCAGAAATACAGCAGGGTATATTCCGCCGGGATATCTGAGAGCCTGAAATCAAACCCGACATGCGGGTCGCTTTTAATGGCCGTATCCATCTGCGCCAGGTGAAAATGCTCGGACGGTAATCCCTTCAGTTCAAAATCGGGGGCCTCGTTGCCGATAAAGGTAGGCTTGCTTTTCTCCAGGTTGTCGCGAAGTTTTACAATGAATTCCTCGCTACTCCATGTGGCTTCCGGGATATAGTACTGTTCAGCAATATGAAAATATACTTTGTCCATCCCCATCAACTTGCTTTCTGCAAAATTGTTGAAGAGGGTGATCAGCATATAACGAAAAATATCTTCGTCAGACCTGGACTGTTCGATCAGCATGTCGACTGCAGTAATCAGCGAGTCAGGATGCTGTGGCACAATTTTATTAATGTAGGTCTTGATTTTCGGTTCATACAGTGGCGTGTGAAGCAGCCTGACATCGGACGGATCAAAGGTGTCGAAATAGTGGTCCTTGTAATACACATACCGGATAGAATCCTGCTGTCGTTTCGTACCATTCAGCAGTTCTTCCGGGGCGCTATGCTCCTTCATGGCCTCGAGAAAGGTACTGAAAAAGGTGTCGCTGTTTTCAGAGATCAACGCATCGACATAGGTGTTCATTTGTGCGTTGAGATCTTGCAGTTTGCTCTTGATGTTGACCGAGTCGGTGTGTGTTCCTGCTGCTGCCAATTGTGCTTCATACTGCTGCTGTAATTTTCGCTGATCAGCCAGGTATTGCTTGTAGGTGTAAAACAGTTCATTATCGGCACTGCCTGTGAACCTGGTGTTTTTTACAAGATTTGTGCTGTCAACAGAGACGCTGAATGCCTGGTCCCGGTCCATCAGGAAATCGAAGAAATATTTTGGGCCAAAGTACATCACGTACATCCCGCCGTCATAAGATTGATCACCTGTAAAAACTGCATCGCCTTTCAGACTGATCTGCGCAGTATCTTTGGGTACCATCCTGTTGGTGAAATATTCGGCGAGTATCACCTCCTTCCCTGCAAAATCCGGTGCTTTCACCCGGATCTCGTATCCCTGTGCGAGCAACGTTCC
>CAYOSB010000281.1:0-5088 GCA_964406495.1 uncultured Bacteroidaceae bacterium
AAAAGGCTATGCTATTCCAACAGATAAAGGAAAGCAGGCGATGGAACTATTCAAGAGTCACCCGGATATTTCCCTGATCCTTATGGATATACAGTTGCCTGGCACGAGTGGGCTTGAGGTAACAAAAGACATACGAAAGTTCAATACCGAGGTGCCGATCATTGCTGCTACTGCAAATGTTTTTGAAGATGATAAAGCAGCTTGCATGGATGCGGGTTGTACTGATTTTGTGACCAAGCCCATCAATTTTCCGGTGCTCTTTGAAATCCTGGACAAAAGACTCAGCTGATGCCTGTTGGTCTGGTTCTTTCAGTAGCGCTGGTTATTATTCTTTACTGTATACCGTTCCTATGGTATCTGATTTCTTATTCCCGCTACACCGGACCGGAGCAGGATGAACGGGGGCACATCCCTGTAAAAGTATCGGTGATCATACCGGTAAGGAACGAGGAACAGCATCTTCATTCCCTGTTCAAAGACCTTCTGACACAGGATCACCCATCACCGGATTACGAGGTAATATTCGTGGATGACCATTCTTCGGACCGATCTGTTTCCTATATGAAGCAGATTTGCCAGGAACATGCCATTTTCCGGTTCATCCAACTTCCTGGAAATGTAGCTGGAAAGAAGCATGCTGTAGCCGCAGGTGTTGAAGCTGCTGCAGGAGATTGGATCATTCAGACAGATGCGGACTGCCGGCTACCGAAGTGCTTTATTTCCGGTCATGTTCGCTATTCCGCGTCCGGTGCCGACCTGGTTATCGGTCCGGTAGTGGTGCAGGCCGGTAAAAGCATCTGGAGCAGGCTGGAAGCACTGGAGCATTTCAGTCTGACAGCTGCTGGATTGGCAGCTGCGGCGGCCGGCCGCCCGGTGATGTGCAGCGGTGCCAATCTTTCATACAGCAAAAATCTTTTCAGGGAATCGGCAGCAGCGCTCCTGTCAGTACCGCATGCCTCAGGTGACGATATTTTCCTGTTGGAGAAGGCGAAAAAAAGCCAGAAAAACATACAATTGATGTCAGAACCCTTCATGGTCGTGATGACATCACCCTCCCCGGGACCGCTAAAATTTTTACAGCAACGAACCAGGTGGGGGTCAAAGGCCAGGTATTACAGGGACCCCGACATGGTGACCCTTTCGCTGCTGGTAGGGTTCACCAATGCCATGCTCACGGGCTTGCTGGTTGCTACTCCCTTTATTGAAAGAATGGGATGGATTTTTCTTTCTGCATGGGGAATTAAGTCCATTGTTGACTATTTATTGCTCCGAGAAGTGGCTGCCCGGCTCGAACAAAAGCACTTGCTGGGGATATTTCCTGTCGCAGCGTTATTTTATTATTTTTATGTCACCCTTGCAGGCATCCTTTCATTGTCGGGTTCTTTTGCATGGAAGGGCAGAAGTCATCATTAAACCATGAGACCACTATTCACATTTTTAAATTTGTTTAAGCATTGAGTGAATCTGGCATATCACCTGCCCGCCTGGCATGGATCAGGTTCCGGAAGAACCCGGTTTCAGTGGCCGGACTGGTCATCATTACGGTGGCGATTTTTATATCGGTCAGTGGTTATTTCATCAGTCCTGACCAGACAAAACATGCCAATTCACAGGTGTTGGAGATCGCACTTGAGAAGCCGGGTTTTACTTGTGAATTCCTGCAGGTAAAGATGAACAGCACACGGGAACGGAAAGGCGTCCTTGCACGCTTATTCACCGGGAAGAATCCTGAGCATGTGCTTGTGCCCATGCAGTCCTATCGCTTCGAGGCGGACCAGGTTATTGTACTGGAATATTCCAAATACAGCGAGGACCGCTTTTATTCCACCTACTACCTGGCCGATGTGGTTTATCCTGTGGATCTCTCGACCTATACATACGCTGACGGAATTTACAGTGTGCAAAGTGTGGATGGCACACAATTATTTACCGGTGATATTTCAGAGCTGCAGTCGAAAGTACAGGAAGACCATATTTCTGAGAAAAGGTTTTTACTGGGAACGGACAGGTTTGGCAGGGATATGCTGAGCAGGATGATCCTGGGGACCCGCGTGAGCCTGTCCGTAGGGTTTATAGCAGTATTGATCTCATTGATAGTCGGCATTCTGCTGGGAGGAATTGCCGGCTATTTCCGTGGTTGGATCGATAAAATGATCATGTGGCTGGTCAATGTGGTGTGGTCTGTGCCTACCTTGCTGATGGTGATCTCCATCACACTGGTTCTTGGCAAAGGATACTGGCAGGTTTTTGTAGCTGTCGGACTCACTATGTGGGTTGAGGTAGCCCGGGTCGTGCGCGGCCAGGTACTTTCCGTACGCGAAAAAGAATACGTGGAGGCGGCCCGCGTGATCGGCATGCGGCCCGGCAGGATCCTGTTTCGCCATATCATTCCCAACGTGCTTTCCCCGGTTGTGATCATCTCAGCTGCAAATTTTGCAACGGCCATTCTCCTGGAAGCAGGACTCAGCTTTCTTGGTATTGGTGTGCAGCCACCGGTGCCCACCTGGGGAGGCATGATCAAGGACCATTATGGTTTTATTATCGTGAACCAGGGCTACCTGGCGTTCATCCCCGGTATTGCCATTATGCTGATGGTGCTGGCATTTACCCTGGCAGGGAACGGGCTCAGGGATGCCCTGGACAGCAGGAGCACCTGAACCCCTGTGTAAATTCCCGCTGCTTTTTTCCAATGTATGCTGAAATGGACGTGCCAGGGCTTCGTACCTGGCCTAAATATCATGTCAGCCGTTTGCGATCCATGATGCGGTACGAGAGAATGATAATGACAGTCACATACCCGCTTACCAGCAGGATATTGGCCCAGAGCGGGAGCCCTTCGGGCAGTATTTCCATGGATGCGGCATCCACACTTTCTTCGGAATTCATTTTACGTTCGAAAATTTCGATCAGATCCGGCAGGGGTGTCAGCTGGGTATTGGCACGCATAGGGAAAAACCACCGTATCTCATTTTCCCTGAATATAAGGAAGAGCACCGGTTCAATGAAGGTCCGGAACCCGATAAATGAAAGGATGGACATTGCAGTATTTTTGATGAGCAGGGCAAAAAGCAGCCCGATGATCATATAAGTGAGTGATGAGAGGAAGTAAGGCAGGAGCATCCAGCTGTTCTCCAGGGCGATGTTGAAGGTAAGTTTATAACTGTGTGTCAACCCGAGCAATACAGAGGTAATACCGATCAGCAATGTTGCCATAATTGCCAGGAGAAAGATCAGAACAAGCTTTTGAGAAAGCAGTTCCCTGCGTCCGAGTCCAAAAATGACCTGTGTCTTGAAGGTGTGGTTGGAGAATTCATTGGTGGTGATCATGATCACGATCAGCGCCAGTAGTATATTGTAGGGCTCTGTTATCCAATTCATAAATGGCCATACATCCGGGAACCTGAAAAGGTCGCTCAAAGATATCACGGGGATCTGTTTGTCGATAAGCGGATAGATCACCAGGCCAAGCACAATGGCAACAACATACAGTCCCAACAGGATCTGGAAAGGGATATAATTCAGAATCTTGATCTGTTCGATGCGTATCAGTTTTCTCACGTGTGTATATTTCGATTATTAAAACGTATCAATTTTTTGTCACTTCAAATTGGATGTATCACCAATTCCATTCTATCACCTTCATTGCTATTCTGCCGCCTTCACTACATTTCCAGACTCCCTGGTTATTCCTTTACAAGTTCCAGGAACTGTGCTTCAAGGCTTTTTTTGCGGCTTACCAGGTGATCGATCACCACATTATGCGCAAAGGCAAACTTGTTCAGGTCGCCGATCTTCATTCCTGGTTGCAGCATGGCCACCAGTACCCCGTTCTCCTTCCGGGTTTCAGAAACGATATCGTTTTTTTCCAGTAACTTCATCAGCGTTTCATCGTCGGAACTCGAAAATTCCACCACCTCATCCTCGGTGAGAATCTCTTTTACAGACCCTGCTGCCAGCAGGTCGCCATTTTTAAGTATAGCAACATGGGAGCATATCTTTTCTACTTCTGAGAGGATGTGAGAAGCAAGGATCAGTGTTTTACCCTTTTCAACCTGTTGAATAATCGTTTCCCGTACCTCTGCGATCCCTTCAGGGTCCAGTCCATTGGTGGGCTCATCCAGCACCAGCACCGCAGGATCTCCCAGCAATGCAGCTGCAATTCCCAGTCTCTGTTTCATTCCCAGGGACAGGGTCCTGAATCTGGACTTTCTGCGGTTATATAACTTGGTTTCTCGGAGCACCCGGTCAATATCCTCGTAACCAATGTCTTTGATGGTACAGATGATCCTGAGGTTCTTTTCCAGGTTGAGATAGGGATAGAAGTGGGGTGTTTCGATCAGCGAGCCGATCTGTGCCCGTTGTTTCGGGTGAGGCGCTTCATTGAACCAGTTGTAGGATCCTGCATCCTGCCGGAGGATACCTGTAAGAATAGACAGTGTTGTGGTTTTACCGCTGCCGTTTGGTCCCAAAAGCCCATAGGCTTGTCCCTGTTCAATTTGAATGGACAGGTTTTTGATAGCCTTTACCGAACGATAGGATTTTGAAAGCTGCTGTATTTCAAGGATGTTCTTCACAGGAGTATCTTATTTATGGTCTTTTTATTTTTTCTGATGACCGGATCATTTTTTCCGGTGAATGCGTGCCAGGCAACAATAAAAATGAAGGAAATATTGCTACTTCCTTCATTAAGTTTATCTGGTAGTCAAGAGGTATTCAAATCAGTTGCCCAGTTCGGAGAAGAATTTTATCCTGACGAGCCTGATTTCCTCTTCCGTAAAATCTTCTGCTTCAAGTTCGTTCAGCGCTTCGTCTATGGATTCGGATTCGGCCTCCCTGAAATATTCGTAAATATCTTCGATACGATCTTCATCCATGATATCATCCAGGTAATAATTAATATTGATCCTGGTTCCGGAGTTCACGATGGCCTCGATCTCGTCGATTAGCTCAAGCATCTCCAGGTTCTTTGCATCAGCAATATCGTGCAACGGGATCTTCCGGTCGATACTCTGTATGATAAATACTTTAACACCGGATTTATTCACTACTGATTTCACTACCATATCCTGTGGACGGATGATCTCCTTG
>CAYOSB010000282.1:0-5048 GCA_964406495.1 uncultured Bacteroidaceae bacterium
GGTTTGCCCAGAAGTCATGATTATGGTGCATGGCCTGGTTGACCTCGGGTTCTTTCGGATTTGCATCATAGGCATATGTCATGAGGCCGTTCTCCTCCCAGTTCTGTTTCCTGAGCAGGTGGTGATCGATGATATGACTCTTCCCAACAAAACCTGTCCTGTATCCTGCCTGATGAAGAAGCCGGGGCAGGTTATCACGCTGTTCCTCCAGTTCGGTATTGTTTTCCACGCGTGTCATCTTTCCTTCAGGATGCAACCGCATAAATGCATTCCCTTCACACCTCCCGGCATACCTGCCTGTCAGAGTGGTATACCTGCTGGGTGAACACACCGAACTCGACACATATGCCCGGGTGAAGATCATCCCCTTGCTGGCAAGCTCATCAATGATGGGCGTGTGCACATCAGGATCACCACAGAAGCCGAAGGGATGGGACTGGATCCCCCGGCCGTTCCCGTCTGCAAAATCAAATTCACTGTCCTCGGAGATAGGAACGATGGAACTCTGATCATCGGTCATAATATAAATGATGTTGGGCCGCCCGGGTTCTTCATCTGATGAGCAGCTGTGCAATGGCAAGACCCCCAATATCAGAACAATGAAAAATGCAGTGGACAATCCGTACCCGAGAATTTTAATGTTTCGTTTCATAACTTTTACAGGAAAAACAGTTTTATAATACTACAAGATACTCATTTCACACTATTTATCACCCATCGGAGTGGCCATCTGATCTCTCCACGCAGCATATTTTGCACGTAAATCGTTTGCCACTGCTGGCTGCTCTTCAATGAGATTATTTTCTTCGTACGGATCGGATTCCAGGTTATATAACTCAAGGTCGCCTCTCCTGGGTTTGAGCAATTTCCAATTCCCTTCCCGCACTGCCCATGAACCCCTGTTGCCGTCAAAAAACAATTGGTCGTGCAAAGGGCTGGTATTTTTATTATTAACGACCGACAGCATATTCTTTCCGTCATAAACACGATCTTCGGGAAGGTCGATGTCAAGTGCTGCACAAATGGTGGGCAGGACATCTATGGTGATCACCGGCTCATCATTGGTAGAGGGCTCAAGCTGATCGGGCCAGCTCATCACAAACGGAACCCTGAGACCGCCTTCATATACGCTTTGCTTATAATCGCGGAATGGTAAATTCACAGCACTGTTCTTTTTTGCGCCGCCATTGTCTGAAAAATAAAAGATCAGCGTGTTCTCATAAACGCCTTCTTCTTTGAGTGTCTGAATTACTTTACCAATCCCAAGATCCATCCGGTGGAGCATGGCAAGGTAGATGTCGCGCTCCCGATCGCCCGTATCAAATTTCTTAATATCTTCTTCAGGTGCTTGCAATGGCCAATGTACTGCGTTGAATGCCAGGTAAGCAAAGAAGGGAGCATCACCATGCGCGTTGTCCTTGATGAACGTACTGGTCTCGCGTGCAAGAATATCTGTCAGGTAACCCGTATCAGACACCGGCTGAAGATTACGATAGATATTTCCATGTGCATCACCGGGATCATCTGAGATTGACAGGTCGAAATAGTCATGTGCTCCATGTCCGAGAAAGCCATAGAAAGTATCGAATCCCCTGTTGACAGGATGATACGCTTCAGTAATACCAAGGTGCCACTTCCCGAACACTCCTGTTACGTAGCCTTCTTCTTTTAATATATCAGCAAGTGTTATTTCGGTTAATGGCATACCCTCTCTTGAATCCGATGCCTCGTAAAAGCCGAAACGTTGCTGGTACCGGCCCGTCAACAATCCCGCACGCGTGGGTGCGCATACAAAAGCACTGGCATAGCCATTGGTAAATACAACTCCGGAATTAGCGAGTTCGTCAATGGCGGGGGTTGAGACGATGGGTGGCGTTCGCTGGTAACCTGCATCAGCATTTCCCTGGTCATCGGTCAGAATAATCAAAATATTAGGTTGCTCCGACTTCTCATTCGCTGTGACGCATCCTGCCAGGAAAAAAGAACCAAGCATCAGAACAGAAAAAAATAAATTCATATCCAAATGTTTATTGGTTTACATATTGATTTGCTTTTTTCAAACACGAACATAAGATACGTATCCTGGCCTAATATTTTCTTAATTTTTCCCTATCGCGCTTGATCGTTTGCTCAGCAACGCAACATCGCTATTTCACTTCATATTCTTTACCAATCCCGTGAAGAGCCATTGACACCCCGAAAATGGTCCAGAATGTTCAGAAGCGTTGCCTATTGTTTAAATGACCAAAAAAAATTAAATATAACAGATGCACCATAATGGGAGATTAATATTTGATTAACAGCCACGGTATATTTAATTACCGTTTAATGTCATATTAAGATTCTTTTAAGGATGGCCCAATATTTTTAGAAAAATTAGTTTCCCATGAGAAAAATGCGCCCTGTTCTTTCAACCATTATTTGTATCCCCTTTTTACTGGGATCTTCCGTTGCTAAAGGTCAACCCGACCCGGAACTTGTTTACCCCGGCGAAAATGGCCGGCTGGTCTATGTAAAACATGCCAATAGCCAGGAATCCAACGCAGATAACATGATCATCGACTATTCGCACTGTGGATTCATGGGTGGCGGAGTGGCCATCCCCGACATCCCGGTGAAGGTGACGCTCTATCCTCAGTTTGGCGATGACCAGGAAAGGATTCAGGCTGCCATCGATTATGTGTCTGGGCTGGAACCGGATGAAAACGGGTACAGGGGAGCTGTGTTGCTGAAAGCAGGCACTTATGAACTGGGTAAGGCATTGCAGCCTGGTGATGATGCCCTGCAAATAAAGACCAGTGGTGTCGTACTGCGCGGAGAAGGACAGGGTCCGGATGGTACAACCCTGAAAACATCTTTTGAAACAAAACACCAGGTCATTGCCACACGGCCCCAGAGACACGCGTTTGCCACAAGTAGCAGGACCCGCATACGGGATGCATATGTGGGTTCAGGAGTATTTGGTTTTCATGTGGAAGATGCAACTGCATACACACCGGAAGATACCATCTTTGTGCGATTCACACCAAACCAGGCATGGCTGGATGAGATCTATGCCAATGCATACATGACAGACGGGGACACTGACTGGGACATTGGCACCTATACCATCAACTATGAGCGAATCATTACCGATGTGACAGGTGACAGTATTACCATTCATTCTCCTGTGGTCCTGCCCATGCAGGCGAAATTCGGGGGTGGCGAGATCGTAAAATTAACCTACTCGCGTGAGCGGCTCTCCAGGGTCGGTGTGGAAAACATGCGGCTCATTGGCACCGGGATCACCTCCACATGTCCGGCAGATGATCCCAACAGGCTGAAAACAGCCATACATTATGAGTTTACACAAAACAGCTGGATCAGGGGCATCACAGTACTGCATACCTCCAACTCGCTTTTCAAGATGTGGAATTCACATTATGTGACCATTGAAGACTGCGCATCCATCGAACCATTGGGACCAAAACGGGCCGGTTACCGGTATACCTTTTATTTCGATGCAGCCTCAAGTCACAACCTCTGCCAGCGGACATATACGGACGATGGCCGACATGACTATGTGCTCGGACCACGGATTCCCGGTCCCAATGTATTCCTGGATGGCGTTTCACAGCGCGGCGGGACACAAGGGCCGCACCAGCGCTGGGCCACGGGCACGCTGTTCGACAACCTGAAGATGGAGAGCCTTATTGCACTGGAGCACCGGGGCTCCTCGGGATCCGGTCACAGCTGGGCCGGGATCCAGTCTACCATCTGGAATACGGAGTCCCCGACCATCATCTGCGATACCCCCACCGGTCATATGAATTATGCCATCGGCAACACGGGAACCGAAGTTTTGAGCAGCTATATCAACAATACACGACCCGGTGTGTACAGGGGATATTATGACCAGCATGGCACACATGTTAGACCTCGCAGCCTGTACCTGGCACAACTGGAAGACAGGCTGGGTGCCGGGGGTGTTGAAAACATCACCATTTCTGAACAACTGGAGGAAAACATCTATAACATGCTCCTTGACTGGAAAGGAAATGGAAAACTCACTGAGGCTGGCAATGCACGATTGGCCTCCCCGGTCAATCTTTCAATTTCTGACCTGGACCCCACTGAAGGATCGCAATACATTGAACTGCAATGGACCGACAATGTCACGAATGAAACCCAATTCATCCTGGAGCGCTCCCCCGATGGCGGAGCGACCTTCACGCAATTGGCAGCGCTACCTGCAAATACGGTCAGCTACCTCGACGATGACATCAGCCAGGAAACATATCACTACCGCCTGAAGGCAGTGAATGAAACACTTGAGTCCAATTATATATATCTGTTTGTAGATTTATTTGGAGAGATACTCTATACCGACATCACATTCCGTGTCAACATGCGGGATATCGATGACCTGTATGAACATGGCGAGGTCTGGCTATTCACAAAAAATGGAGCGAAGAGAACAGAGATGACAGACGAAGATACAGACAGTGTTTATGCGGTTGTTGGCAGTTTCATGGCAGGTAAAAACCTGGAGTATATTTTCGCTTACCAGGACGGAGCAGATTCAGCCACCAATATTGTAACTGAGCAAATTTCGGGCGATTGTTCCAACGGAGAGGGATACAGGCAACTCACTGTACCTGCAGAAGACCGTGTGCTGGAAGCATTCCTTTTCGGTTCCTGCGATGTTGCACTTCCTCCTGGAACAGACATAACGGATCTTGACGAAACGATCATATTCGGATCTAATGATGATGAACCCTGGATCCCCGGAGGCAGTGGATCCGGATCACCTCCGGGTGAGCGTGTGGAAATGCTCATCGATAATGACGTGGAAACCAAGTACCTGGTAAGTGCCATTACTTCATGGGTAGAAATTAAAACCAACCGGTTCACAAAACTGAATGGTTATACGATCACATCAGCAAACGATGTGCCTGCCAGGGACCCGCGTGACTGGAGACTCAGTGGCTGGGATGATGCATCCGGGAGATGGGAAACAATGCACACCGTGACAGATAATCCCGTCTGGGAAAGCAGGTTCAAAACCA
>CAYOSB010000283.1:0-5044 GCA_964406495.1 uncultured Bacteroidaceae bacterium
ACGTTAATAGCTGGTGTTAAAATTGAAACTGTCAATAGACGTCCTGTAGTTCTTCTGACTGGAGCAAGGCAGGCTGGGAAGAGTTCATTGTTGAGACACACCTTTCCAAAGGCCAGCTATGTAACGCTGGACGATCCTTTTTTAGCTCAATTAGCGCAGGAGAATCCAATGGCATTCTTAAAACGTTTCGATACACAGGATCAGGTCATTATTGATGAAGTACAATACGCCCCAAACCTGTTTCGCAGCCTGAAGATATTGGTTGATGAAAACAGGACGAAATATGGAAAGTGGATTTTGACAGGCAGTCAGCATTTTTTACTTATGAAAGACCTGGGCGATTCTTTGGCTGGCAGGATAGGCATATTAGAATTGGGTAGCCTTAGTTCAATAGAAATAAATGCATCATTATCTATTGGAAACAAAGAAGACTTACTTTGGAAAGGTGGTTACCCTGAAATTTGGGCACATGATCTGCCAGTAGAAATGTTTTTTAGTGACTATATCAAAAGCTACCTTGAAAGGGACCTGAAGGATTTTATGAACATATACAAACTTCAGAATTTTAGAAGTTTTCTGTCTCTACTTTCAACTCGTGCAGCTCAACTGCTCAACTTCAGAGAACTTTCGAAAAAAGCAGGAGTGTCAGAAAGTACAGTCAAATCCTGGATCACTGCCCTGGAAGCCACGGGTATTATTGCTCTTCTTCCCCCATATTTTGAAAATCTTGGCAAGCGTATAATAAAATCTCCCAAACTTTTCTTCAGGGATAACGGTCTTTTAGCACATTTACTAAGTATTCATGACTCTTCTTCAATGGAAAGATCAGCACATATTGGTCATCTTTGGGAGAATTTCGTCTTTACGGAGTTTATTAAAGCAGGTTTGAAAGAAGGGCGGGATCTATTCTTCTTCCGGGACTCAAACGGGGTTGAGATTGATTTCATTCTGTATAAGGGTATTACCATACATATGGTCGAAGCAAAGTATAGCGAATTGCCTGATCCCAAAAAGCAAAACTTCAGCAAATTAGGGCCGCTTTTCAAGCAGGAATCCGATAGTGTTTTAGCCTGTAGGGTGAACGATCCGGGCTTTGTAAAATTAAAAGACTACCTCCTTTATAATCCATTATACGGACATAACTGGTTTAAGTAACGAGCATGATATGAGGGTTTTATCAATTGCCTATAACAACACCAAACCATTTTATTTAATATGTCTTAAATGAATCTTTATGAACACCAACGAGTTACAGAATAAAAAAAGAAGAAACAGATAAAAAATCTATTTCTTCCGGTTCTGTACCCGGAGCCGGACTTTTTTCCGAACCTTTTCTGAGGGATTTGGATTTAATCTGGCGAGTTGCATCAATTATTTGCTTTGAGGGAGGCTGAAATAAGTATTGTTTTTACTAGCTTTAATATAATTTTCAAGTATACCCCCGGCAATGAGAAGATTCTTATTTCTTTCCTTTATCTCAGCTCCACTGATTCTTTCATCCTGTGTCGAACTCGTCAGTGATGATTTTCCAGATTATGAATCAACACCCTCTTTAAATTGCATTCTTGTTGCAGGTGACACCCTAAGTCTTCAAATTTCTTTGGCTGAAAAGATTGCCTCCTTCGACCTTACTCTTCTTGACAATGGAATTGTTCAGGTGGGAGAGGGGCAATCAAATGGTTTTTCTCTGGACAACCAGGGCAATGGGCTCTATACATCAGGTACCCGGGTAGAACCAGATTCTCCTTATCAAATCTCCGTAGTCCTGGATGGGTATCCTGAGCTATATGCATCTGATTCCGTACCCACACCATGTGGTATTTCAATCATCAGTCAAACTAACACAGCAATGTTAAATGAGGATGGATATTATATGACAGGTGTAGAGTTAGAATTTCATGACGATCCCATGACGAATGATTATTATGAGATTATCATTTACAAAAGAAATGAAGATTATATATTCCCAGCCCCTGCTTATAATGAGCAAAATCAGGTACTGTTAAATGAAGGATTCGAACCCTATACTACTGAAAGCCTGGTATTCAGCGATGAGCTAATTGAGGAAGAATATGTATATATGAATCTGATTTATGGCGTTGATTATAACTCCGGCTCGAGGGGTGACACAAGGTATCAGACGATTGAAGAACATACCTTAATTGTAGAATTAAGGCATATAAGCGAAGCATATTATAAGTTTAAAAACTCTGTGTATTTCTACGAAAATTCCCGCTATGCAGATTTTATTGAAGGAACGGCGACAGTCTATCCTATCTATTCAAATGTTGAAAATGGACTTGGAATATTTGCATCCTACACCAGTTCGATTGATTCTCTTTTTGTGGAAGAAGAAAAAATAATATTATCGAAATAGTGAGATGACCTGGACCAAACATATATTGTACATCTTCCTGTTGTCGCTTGCAACCTTAGCCAATGCACAAATTCATATTTCGGGTATAGTCAGAGACGAGGATTCGGGCGAAGTGCTAATTGGTGCCAATGTCTTTGATACGGAGAGCCTGAATGGTACATCAACAGATAACAGCGGTTATTTCAGCATGGCACTGAAAAAGGAAATTGACAGCCTTTGGGTCACTTATGTAGGGTATACTCCACGAAAAGTAGCACTCAACTCGGTGAAGGATACCGTACTAAGTATTTCACTTGTATCAGGTTCCAGCCTGGAAGAAGTACGTGTAATTGGAAGGAGAAAACCAACGTTCAATCAGTCAACGCTTTCAAACGAACAACTTAGATATATTCCATCCATTGGAGGACAGCCCGATGTCCTTAAAACACTTCAGTTTTTGCCAGGGGTCCAGTCGCAAAATGAAGGGTCCAGTAATTTGCTTGTAAGGGGTGGAAGCCCGGATCAGAATCTCTTTTTAATTGACAACGTATCCCTTTTCTATGTGAATCACTTAGGCGGTTTTATATCTGTATTCAATCCGGAAGTTATCAACGATGTTAGAATTTTAAAGGGTGGATTTCCTGCAAAATACGGAGGCAAATTATCTTCAGTTGTAGATCTCACCATGCGGGAGGGTAATAACAAGGAATTTAAAGGATCGGCAGGTATAGGAGTACTTGGTGCACACCTGACACTTGAGGGACCAATCAACGATAAGTTAACTTACCTTTTCTCTGGTCGGAAAACTTTTACCGAAGGGCTGCTTGGATTTGCCAGCCTGGTTCAGGGTGAAGATTACCTGGTGATGTATGGATTTTATGATGTGAATGGGAAGATTACCTGGAGACCTGATGCAAAAAACAGTCTGCAAGCAAATATGTACCTGGGTGACGATGCCTGGTCGATACGTTTATTCGATCGGGAAGAGGAAGCCGGTTTTATAAATAAGTGGGGTAATATTATGTTTTCGACGCACTGGAAACGGATCCTTAATTCAAAAGCCAGTGTGAATAACATACTTTCTTATACACGCTACCGGATGCGTGATGATCGTTATTTTAAATATGACAGGACTACCGACAGCACTGACTATTTCAGCGCGTACCGTTCTGCAGTCTCTGAAATCAGCCTGAAATCTGACTGGAGGTACCGGATCAATGAATGGTATGACATTGACGTAGGCCTGGCCTCTTCGTTCCGTTGGTTTATTCCAAATGAATTCCTTGAAAACGAGAATGAACCTCCAGGCAATCGTGAGGTGATCAACGGGCTGGAATCTTCCATTTATATGGAAAACAATATTTCCGCCGGTAATTGGTTTCATGGGAACATCGGAATCCGGGCTACAAATTATATAAGCTCGAATTATTCAGATTTTTTCCTGGAACCAAGAATTGACATATCATTTTCATTGCCCGGATCACAAGTCCTGAATGCTAGTTATATGAAGGGGTCACAGTATTCCCACATGGTTTTTTCTTCAGGGAATTTTCTCAACAATGAAGTGTGGATACCGACGATGGAAGGAATGAAACCGGCAAAGGTGGACCAATACGCATTGGGATGGAAAGGCCGGTTTTGTAAGAACATGTTTTCCAGTGAGGTCAATCTATATTATAAAAATATGACCGACCTGCTCACTTTCAAAGAAGGCTTTTCTAATTTACGTGGAGATGCTTTATGGCGCAACAAACTTGAATATGGAGGGAGAGGCAACTCGTACGGGGCAGAGCTATTTCTTAGCAAAGAAAAAGGTAAATATACAGGTTTTCTAAGTTACGCTTGTTCACATACTACCCGACAGTTTGATAATATTAATGGTGGAAATGAATACGTTTTCGAATACGACAGACCACATTCGTTCTCGATCGATTTACACAGGAAGTTAGATGATAAATTTGTTTTAAACATCTTATGGGTATACCAATCAGGACTTCCATACACTCCGGCTGTTGGGCGCACCTATATTCCAAACACTTCTTCTCCTGAAATTAGCTATGACTATGAAGCCCTGATATACGGGGAACGCAACAGTTCCCGGATGCAGGCTTACCATCGGATGGATGTATCTCTTTATTTTAAAAACAAGAACACCAAAGGCAGGAATGTGACCTGGGCATTTTCAATATATAATTTATACAGCAGAGAAAATCCTTATTTCTATTTCTACAACAATCAGCCCAGGCTTGATTTTGGGATGGTTGATGTTGAACGCTATGGTTACATGAAGCTATACAAGTTAAGTTATTTCCCGGTAATTCCATCTGTGAGTTACAAGGTGGAGTTCTAATCACGTTAAAAATACGAACGGCAAGGACTTGAAAGAAAATTTCTACTTTCTATAATCTCCACATCGAACCAATGCTGCCAACAATGGCTTTTAATGGATATTTCAGAATACCAACGAGTAAGAAAAACAAAAAACGGAAGAAAAAGATAAAAAATCTGTTTCTTCCGTTTCTGTACCCCCAACCGGATTTTTTTCCAAACCTTTTTTGAGGGATTTGGAGTTGATTTGGAGAGTGGATTTAAGTCTTGCTGATTGGCGGATGATCAATAGCAATTGATACTTATAGGGGAAAAATCGGGAAAAGCACAAGGCTTCGGCAAGGCTCTCTTCAAGCGGCC
>CAYOSB010000284.1:0-5011 GCA_964406495.1 uncultured Bacteroidaceae bacterium
CTTTGTCATTCACGTATCCAATATTTTCGGCATCGGTCCTGGAAGCATACACACCTTCAAAAATATACCCGTAAAAACTATTGGCTGGTTCACCAACAATATTTGCAATTTCTCCTCCCTGTATTTCATTTACAATCCTGTCACCTCCTATTTCCAGCACCTTGTTCCGGAGCATGGAATAATTGGCCTGCAGGTCCCATTTCAGATTGGGATAGTCAAGTATTCTGATGAACAAGTTGACATCTACTCCCCTGTTCTGCATTTTTCCACTGTTATCGGGTTGATAGTCGTACCCGAAGTAAGAGTCTATTGGGCTGTATACAAGGAGATTACTTGAAATTGATTGATACGCATCTATCTTTGCCATGACCCTGCTCCCAAGTATAGCAAGATCGATCCCGGCATTAAGTTGATCTACGGTTTCATATGTAAGCTCGCTGTTATGTTTTATTGCAGGATACAGACCGCTTGTTTCACGAAATCTTAATATCGCATAATTCCTGGTTGCGTTGGTTTCTCCAATATCATCATTTCCGGAACGTCCGTAAGAGACTCTGATCTTCAACTCTTCAAGCCAGGAATAATTTTTCAGGAAAGATTCTTCAGAGATTCTCCAACCGGCACCCGCTGCATAAAAAATTCCAAAAGGAGTGTTTCCTACCTTTATTGTGTTGGCTGCATCTTTGCCAATCCGTGAAGATCCATCGGCAGAAAGGGTCAATGCAAGCAGGTATTTGTCCCTGTAATTATAGTTTACATTCTCATAGATCGATAACCAGTTCCATGCACGGTTTTCCCCACCGATCTCCCGCAGATTATTTGTTCCATCCTGCAGCATCCTGTATTGGTCATTCAATTGCGCGTTTTTTGTAAGTGCCCAGTCATATCCATATTGATTGGTCTGCACATGCACCCCTGTGTTGGATGACAATGTAGAATACTCGTTAAATGACTTACTGTAAGTCAGGTAAGTGTTATTATAGAATGAATTGTATTTATTATTCGCTGCTTTTGAAACATTATATGCCTCTTTGTTATAGTACCTTTCCATCCCTAAATTAGGCATGAAGATACTCTCTTTAAGCAAGGTGTACGTAATACCAAACTTACTGTTCAGAAAGAGGTTATCGCTGAGGGTCCCTTCAAGACCGATGGTTGTATTAAAATTGAAGTTACTGTTACGTGCTTCATAATTGTCAATAATGGCTTGCGGATTACTTACCCCCAGATCATCCACTTCAGCCAAAATGGTAAGTTCACGATTTTCATTGTCATACTGGAAAGGATTAAGCATCGGGGACTTCCCCAGGCCGGCAAGTATGGGGCTGGTCTGCTCTACCTGTCCTGATTCTTTCAGCTGGGCATTGTTGTAACTTAATGAAACCCCGGTATTCATTCTTAACCAGGAAAATATGTTCATCAGCCCGATGAAGCGAATATTATAGCCCTGGAAACCTGTATTTTTAATGATGCCCTCACCGTCTAAATATCCGAATGAAAGCCCATAGCGTGCAATTTCATCCCCCCCCTTCACACCGACATTGATATTCTGGAAGGATGCGTCTGAAAAAATCATATCCTGCCATTGTGTATCATGTTGGTAATCGATGTAATTATACTGGGTGCGATCGGGAAACAGCATTGGAAAACTGGCTTCTGCGGCCTCTTCTGTCATTCCTGAAGAAAAGAGCAATTCATTCACCAGGGCCCGGTGCTCCATGGCATTGAGTTGGGGTATTTTATTGTCAGGAGCAAGAGAATAACCGGTACGGACATCCAGATCAATAGAGGTTTGCGTTGTACTGGGATCAAGGGTTTCAATCAGGATCACTCCATTTGAGGCTTTCGAACCGTATGCTGCCGTGACGATAGGATCCTTAGCGATTGTCACCCGGGAAACATCAAATGGATTTAAGCTCAGCAAAGGATTATATGCGAAACCCTCCAGGTTTGAATTGAATAATCCAAAGGAAGAAACCGGTATACCGTCTATTACATACAGCGGCTGACTGGATGCATTGATGGAGCTGACACCCCTGATAAATGAAGTGGTACCACTTCCGGGACTACCGGAACGATTGATCACCTGCATACCGGAAACGCGTCCCTGGAAATACTGGCCGATTGAAACCGCAGGCGACAATCGGATTTCTTCTACATCGAGGGCATCAACTGCTGGTATAACATTTCTACGTACGAATTCCTGGTTCAGTATTCTTACAGGATCATCGCCTGATATCACATCGTTTGGTGTAAGATAGATGGTGAGTTGTGTACGGTCGTTTAAAAATACCCTTTTCTGCTTGTACCCGCTACTTGGATTGACATTCAGAAAAACATCCGTTGAAGTTGTTTTGATCGTGAATTCCCCTTTTTCATTCGTATAGGAAGGAAGTTCTGATGATCCCTCAACACCAACAGATACATCGGAAACAGGTTGACCAGCCCCGTTTTTTATGATCCCTGACACAATGATTGTATCCTGTGCAATCAATTCAGGCAGTAAACCGAGTAAAAGAAAAATGATAATTGGAATCCGTTTTATCTCTTTTAAAATTAATTTCTCTTTCATTACAATCCTTGTTAATCTGGTTGTTAGCGTAGTCGATTCAGGTACCGGCTGGAATCGTTATAATCTGTATTTTCGTGGTTCTTCTTCGGTGCATCATTCTCTCAGCATGATTTCATTTTCACTGATAGGGCTTAAGGGAGAAGTTGTCTATTATAAATCCATTGTCAAAAGAATCTCCAGGACCGGTATACACAAATTTAACCTTCACCGGGCCGTACGCTGTATGGTTATCGACAAGCACATCGAACCTGCCGAAATTTCCTTCAGGGAAATAGCGCTCCCCGGTAACATCACTCCAGATGACGCCATCGTTCCTGATAAACTCATAGTAATCAAATGTTCCCTTCTTTTCATCATTTACATAAATATCCCATATCCCTCCATATTGCATATTGGTCCTCACAATTAAAATGTAGTCTCTTGGAAATTGGGCCGGCATATTAAATTCAACCGAAAAACTTCCGTCATAACCCTGGGGAAATACCAGGCTCATGGTACTGTCATTGGATGCTCCGATAGAAAATAACTTCTCGGGAATAAATGCCAGATCACTCTGTGCTGTAACTGATTCGATCCAGGTATGTGTATTTACACCGGTTTGACGCAAGAGCCATTCAGCTTCTAAAATGGTAGGATCCATATAAAGTGTATCCGGGATATAAAAGCTCTCATAATTATAGGCATATCCATTACTGCATATGGCTTTATCCACGGGTGTATAGGTGATGGGAATTGTATCTCCCAAAATATTTTTTAACCGGAGTTCAGTGGCAAATGGTGGCCTAATAAACTCATTCGGCTCAAGCATGTTTTCAAATATTCCCCGGTCCAGGAGAAAGGGCATCAGGATCCGGTTTTGCCATTCAAGAGGAATGTCCCTGTAATCCTGTACGCCTTCCGCGTTCATGATCTGGGCCATTTGGGTAAGTGCATTGTTATAATCCTCTGACTTGGGAAAGATGATGGTTGCAGTTTCATACCTGGATTCATGCCTGACCGGAAAATAGATCTCTTCGAATTCATTGTAGATATTTGCCACAGTATCATAGATGATCTGCCCATTGTCATTAAAACCAATTGGTTCACTTCTTTGCCTGTCTAATATTAAAGAATCCTGTGCATCAATATAATCCTTTAGTATGGGGTTCTCTTCTGCATAGTATTCATAAAGATTGGGCTTTGCGGCTGCGACTTCATCAATGATATAGAATCTGCCATTTCTGTAAAGGGGGCTTTCCATGATAATTTGAACTCCATCGATCCTCAGCACATTACCTGCATTTTCAAACAGTATAAATTTTTCACCCAGGGTTTGGATCTTCCTTGTCCCCTTGATGTTTTCCGATTGCACATAATGAGGGGTAATCAGGTAATCGAGCAGCAACTGATCCACTTCATTTCCACTTTTAAATTCCTCCAGGGCGGCATCTGTTGGAACAAACAGGGTAAATATATTAGTGGTCTCAAAAAGGGTATCATAGCTAAAGTTTTTCAGCTCCTGGAGATAGGATGAGACATCGCTTTCGTCCTGTAATGCATCCCATACATTTTGATCAATGGTCTGAGAAGTAACGTCGTAATGCTCTTCCCACTGCGGGTTGCAGCCAAATAACCCGGCCAGCACGAAAATCAGAATAATATTGATTTTAAAGTTCATATCGTTAAATAGTTTAAATCGGGTTAAATCGAATGTAATCCCAGGTAAACCGGCCCGGGATCAGCGACCTGATTTCAATATCATGTTCCCTGTAGTTGCTAAAGATGATGGTACCCACTGTTTTTTGGTCAAATGGACTGGAAGCTCTTCCTCCCCTGGTCAGATCAACTGTTGAGCCAATCTTTTTCCCATCAACATATACCTCAACCAAAGCGTTGTTGCGGTAAAAGGCATCTGCACGCAAAATCAATTCATATTTTCCCTGGACGATTTGAGGGATACTATACTGGATGATAAAATCTCCCTCCGCAAGCAGGTAATCGTCATTTGAAGCATTGGATTCCGAGCCTTGCTTTACATAAAACAGTTCATCAGCTGTCCAATCGAGGCGGAGCATATCTTCCCTGTAATTATCAAGCCGGAACGTTCCTTCATTGGCTCTCAGGGTATTAATAACAGGCTCCTCCCTGAATTGAAGTGTAACCCGGGTTCGCGAGGGATCCTGCAACTCCAATACCCTGTCGATAAAGTGTATGGAACCGCTTTTCGTGATGATATTGCTCTCGTCATAAAGAAATCCGACATAGTCGATAAATGTTGTATCCTGGCCAACAATGATCGTGTCCAGGATTTGTTTCCCCTTGTTGATCGCGATATCATTTCCCATTCCATTGATCAGAATGGGTACTTCAGAATTGGTGTTATAATTGGAAGTGATATCCTGGAAATCATCCAGGTAATAATTGTTTTTACCTAAATTGAGCGATTCATAAATTCACTGT
>CAYOSB010000285.1:0-4993 GCA_964406495.1 uncultured Bacteroidaceae bacterium
TTGAATTTATAAAAATGCACATAATATTTCGGGAAATCTGGATGAAATACTATGCTGTAGATTTGTGTAATTTTAAAGTTTTTATTTAAATATACATGTATTTTTAAAATTATATCTTATATTTACATATATCAACATATCATAAATGAATAAAAGATATTTAACATTAGACGAAGTTAAAGACGATTCTGTATTCCTCTGGGGAGCCAGGCAAACGGGCAAAAGTACTTTGTTGAAATCACTCTTTCCTGATGCGAGGTATTATGATCTGTTAAAGAATGAAGAATTTGTCAGGTTAAATCAACATCCCGAATACCTCCGCCAGGAACTGAGCGACCATCCGCAAGATGAACTGGTTATCATTGACGAGGTGCAGAAAATACCGGCTTTACTGGATGAGGTTCACTGGCTGATTACCAACAGGAACATCCGGTTTATTCTGTGTGGATCAAGTGCAAGAAAGCTAAAGAGAGGCAACGCGAACATGCTTGGCGGCCGTGCATTAAGGAACGTACTCTTCCCTTTTGTCAGCGCAGAGATTAGCAATTTCAACCTGGATCATGCCCTGAATTATGGCATGCTTCCGAGGCATTATCTCATTGAAAATCCTTCCAGGAGGATAGAGGCATACATAAGCAATTATCTGATTGAAGAGATCAAAGCGGAGGCGCTTACACGGAATCTGGCCACATTCAACCGCTTCATGGAGATAGCCGCCATTTCCTGTGGAGAGCAATTGAATTTTAATAATATAGCATCAGAATGTGGCGTATCGTCACCTACCATCAAGGAATATTTTACTATCCTGGAAGACACCATGCTGGGATACATGATCCCTGCATTCCGAAAGAAAGTAAAGCGCCGCCTGGTCCTGTCTCCACGGTTTTATTATTTCGATATCGGGATTACAAATTTTTTGCTGAAAAGAACCCGTTTGATGCAGGGCTCACCTGAATATGGAAAAGCATTCGAGCATTTTATTATCCTGGAACTGGTTGCTTACCTTGAATATACAAACAGCAGGGCTGAACTGACCTATTGGCGGACATCTTCAGGCCTGGAGGTGGATGCCGTTCTGGGTGATGCAAACGTTGCGATCGAGATCAAATCAGCCCGGGAAATTCAGAATCACCATCTCAAAGGCCTGAAGGCATTCGGCGAAGAATATCCCGGGGCACGGAAGATACTGGTTTCGAATGAAAAATATGCCCGTAGGGTGAATAACATTGAACTCATTCCGGCACACCCGTTTCTTGAACAGTTGTGGACTGGTTCAATCATTTAACGGAAAAACATTGCTCTCAGCAATAAAGAACAACACAATACCAGATACTGTATCGCTACGATGTGGGCCTCGCAGCCCCCTTGTTAATGTGGAAACCGGTTATGTTTCCCTATCTGATTTATCCGGCCAATTATCTTTGCAGATACCGGGGAGCCATCTATTATGATTTAATTCCTTTTTCCCGTGAAGGTAACTTTTTCAATTTCGTCAACTAATGAATTAAATCTATTGAACGTTTCCTCCGTATGAAAGGTAAAACCTGTACCATTTGTGTTTATTGAAACGGTTACATCGCTACCAGGGAAGTACTTCGTCCTGGATAAAGTTCCAAACCATCCACCGCCGAGCCAGTATATTTCGCCAAAGACATTTGACCTGTCATGCTCCAAACCCAAACATTGAAAACTCTCTTCTTCTTCTGGTATCCTGATCTCGTCATGTAGCATGACTTGCATGGTACTTGAATCCAACACATTTCCCCTGACTAATTCCTGGTAGAAGCGTGCGTATTCATATGGTGTTGCAAATAAGCCTATATCTCCCATAGCAATGCTTGCGCGATTATTCGTAAAGTCGGTGCAGTTCTGTATTTGTCCGGGAGCTTGCTGCATATACCTGTTTGTCTTGTATTGAACATCATCCGGGTAATCAGGAGTATTTTTATAATAGGTATTTACCAGGCCCAGCGGTTCAATGATCTCCTGCTCAAAATAGTCTCCAAGACTCATTTTACTGGCTTCTTCTATGATCATTCCCAATAAAGCATACCCGGTACTGCAATAACTATATTCACCAACAGGACCATCGGCAGGATCTCCGTAAACATATTTCTCGAAAAGGGATTCAGCTGAATTGTGCACCATGGGGTCATTGAATGTATCCCAGATCATTCTCAATGTATTCATTTCTTTGATCCCTGAGGTGTGCGTGAGCAGTTGCCTTATAGTAGCTTCATCGGCATTAGCAATCTGGCTCACCATTTCATCCGGTAGGTAATCCCTGATGGAATCATCAAGTGTAATCTGTCCATCCTCAATCAACCGCATGATCATTGTGGCTGTATAGGGTTTTACCATGCTTGCTGAATAGAACAGGTGGCATGGTTTCAATTCTTCCTCATCCTCTATCCTTGCCACTCCGGCACATCCAACCCACCAGCCATGTTCAGGTGTATGAATCGCAATGGATATTCCCGGAATACCAGCTGCTACATACTCCTCCAATATTTTCTGGTAAAGATCTGTATAAGGATTCGTGGCATTGTCAATATCTTCACTGAATGTGCAGGTCTCAACCGGTTCATCCACAATTGTTTCACATGCATTCAATAGGAGGAAACAAACAAGGATCGTCGAATACAAATATATGGGTCTCATCATTGCTGTATTTAGATTATTTTTCTGTTGCATGCAGGTTGTATCTTAAACCAATACCTAATTGGGATACAGGCCATATCGTAAACCTGCCTGTGTAGGGGAACACGCCCATATACCTGAACACTGCATAGAAAGAACAGGATCCTTTTCCATAACCCAGGCGGATATTAAAAACAGGTGCTATAGCATTAATACGCAATGGTCTCGCTGGTTTATAATCTCCTGCTTCGTCCTGCATAAATGTTTGTCGTGAGGAAAAAAATGCGGTCGCACCAATGCCAACCAAACCTTCTCCGAATAATCCGGATGAATGGGCGTACCTGCATCCGGCGCTGGTTGTCAATATCAAACCATTCCCGAATAACGGGGTCATGTACCCGGTGAGTTGAACGGTCTGGAAAATCGTCAGATTTCGCCTCCCCCAATAATCTATCCCGCCTCCGACTGTAATTGCGGGATCGAAATGGTACCCAAAGAGGGGCCATACATTAATAGATTGGTCGGCAAACTCCGCATACAGGAACTTTGGTCGTTCCTGGGAAAGTGCCGGGATGGTGATAAGCATCACGGCGAGAAGGACCAGTTGTTTTTTCATAAGCTTAATTTAATATAACAAGGTGCTGTTGATATTTTAGCCCACAAGAATGTCGTGTGATATCGGGAATATCAGATGGGGATCAGGTTTCCGCACCTCCTAGTCCAAATAGAAATTCATAGAAGCTGAAACATAGGTCATATTCACATGGAATTTTTCGAAACGCCAATAGTCACTGTTGGGATCGTCATATTTATCGCCAAGGTATCCGTACCGATACCCAAATTCGCCACCTATACTGAAGTGCTTATCAAAGAAGTACTCCATTCCGAATCCTAGCTCAGCTCCCCAGAACCTGATCGACTCATTGTTGTTGTTCTCATCTACTACTCCATCATTAATTTCCCGGTAATAGAATATCGGTTTAAAGAGGGTCGCGTGGATTGCTCCCCTGATGTTTTCATTTTCAAGCACAAAGAATTTACTTCCAACAAACGGCATAAACACATATGTTTTATCCTTATTACCACCATCCGAGTGATTTTCGTTTTCGTATTTCTCCGATAAATTGACGAACTGAAAGCCGACATAAGGAGCCATTTTTTCATATACCTTTCCAATGTTCGCACCGTTAAAATTGAGTCCGGGCTTGAGCGTAAATGATGTTTGTGCCGAAACCATGGCTGATAGCATCAGGATACATGCTCCGACGGAAATGTACTTTTTCATGTTGTTCAGATTTAGAATTGATGTTATGTTATTTTCAAAAACGGATTGTCTTTCTTCAATGGTTTTCCGTTCAGCGTATCATGCTTTCCTGTTAGTGTTACCTATCCCCGGTGAATATCACCTTCTCCATCTCATCGACCATCGAGATAAAAAGATCACCCATATCGCATATCGATGCTCTTCCCAGGTTGGTGATCATTGAAAACGTTATGCCTTCATCGGGGTAGTAGGAAGTCTGGCCATCAATCCCGTATAAAATACCTCTGTGCTCGTATACTTCTCCATAGGCCTTTTGACGGTTAGCAATACCCAGACAATAACTCAGCGTGTCATTGAGTTCGCTTTTTTCCGACATCATAATCTCAAGCGTGGCAGGTTCCAGGACGTTCCCGCTGAGCAATTCCCTGTAAAACGTTGCATAGTCAACCGGTGTGGCCCGAATTCCAATGTGCCCGGTGCTGATCTCTGCCTGTGTCATATCCACATGGGTGATGTTCTGGATCTGATGTGCATAGATCTCTATATACCCGTTGACCAGGTCTGACAGGTCAGGATAGCCGGGTGCGTTCTTATGAAAGGTATGGGAAAGCCCGAGGGGACCCGTGATCTCCTGCTGGAAATAGGCCGCAAGGCTTTTCCCGCTGGCTTCTTCGATCACCATTCCCAGCAAGTCGTAACCGGCATCGGAGAAACGGAACTCCTCGCCGGGGGCTGCGACAGCCTTCCTGTCATAGAAATAATCCTCAAAATTGGATTCAGTGGTTCGTTCGGCATAGGGATTGTTCAGTACATCCCTTAATGCTGCTTCACCGTAGTAGACGTCGTCAAAGCCGGCTTTATGACCCAATACCTGGCGGATGGTTGCATCTTCCCCGTTTGCGATCCGCGATACCATCTCTTCAGGAAGGTAATCACTTATGGGATCATCAAGATCGAGCAACTCGTCCTCGTATAACCGGAATACCAGGGTGGCCATATAGGGGACCGCCATCCCTGAGGATGGATGCAGATGACAAGGCTCCATGGGGATGTCACTGGAGATCGGACTCGTCCGCTCGGCTCTGTGGC
>CAYOSB010000286.1:0-4992 GCA_964406495.1 uncultured Bacteroidaceae bacterium
GCCACCCCGGGGAGCTTTTCTCATGATCTCATATGCTTCCCGTTCCAGCATCATTTCGAAGTCGTATTTACGCTTGACCTGGGCATCGATCCTGGCTTTTTCCAGGAACATCTCCACGCGCCAGTTTTTTTCCGGTCCTCCAATGCAATCTGCAATCCTGATCCAGTGTTCCAGCGCCTGTTCCGTTGAACGGTTTTCAGCCAGGGGCCCCGACCAGTTTTGCTCCAGCAGCAGCAGTCCCTGTGCAACATAATCTACTGCCTGGTCGATGCGCTTTTCCCTGCTGATCTTACGCGGACTGTTGTCCAGCGGGCTCTTCTTAAAATCATATGCAAAGAATACCCTGGCATATGCCTGGAGGATTTCTTCTACAGAAGCTTCCGGATCCCAACCGGCATAGGTCCACACAAATTTGTTCAGGTCGTTGTACACGCCCGTGTGGTTATAGGGCAGGGCACCCATCGTATTTTCGCGGGTGGCAAGGTAAATATCGCGCATCATGGTTGGCATGGCATAAATGCTCTGGTTGCGGGGCCACACGATAGAAAAAACCCGGTCCCAGTCCGGAATGGGATACTGGCACCACCTGGGATGACAGATTTCCGGGAAATGCCTGATCTCGTATTGTGAAGGCAAATCACTCCTTACGTCGTTGATTCCCCTTTTTGTCCAGGGTCCATATACCATTCCATAGAGCCAGGACGGCTGTTGTTCCTGGAAGTAGCTGAAGATATAGTCATCAAAATCCTTGGCATGATCCTCCAGGCACTGGTTGGAGTACCACCATTTCACCCCGGGATGTTCCTTGAGCAACAGGGGCAACACCCGTTCCATATGTGGAAAAAACAGGTCGGGGCGCACCGCACCACTTGCATCTCCACCATAGGTAGTAATGTGGTCGATCCCGCTGAACTCATTAAAAAATGCAACTACTCCTGCGTCTGGAAGCGTGTCAAGATCAATGATCTCCTGGCATTTAAGCTTCACAAACAGATCAATTCCAAGGGCTTCCAGGTGGTCGTCCAATAACTCCGGACGCGTGGGCTCAAATCCGTTGGCACCGGCAATAACCAGGTCGTTTACATGTTGGGCCAGGTGGTCAGCATTGTCCCATTCCATGAATCCGTCCTCAGACTGGGTATTTGTAATAACCTGGTGGGCACGCAGCCGGTCCGCCGGAGCCTCTGTGATACGTATAGCAATTGGTAAACTAATATGGTCCTTTGCCAGGTACAATACCTGGATCAGTTTACCTGTGGCAAATAGCAATCCACGCTGGTCCCTGCCGGCGAGAAAAACAGCGGGTGATCCATTGTATTGACCTGTCCAGATGCCATAGGATTCCGTTTTTGACGGGACAACCATTCCAGGAGGGGCAACCAAACCAGGTGTCAGACCAAGGAAGATCACCGGACCACCGGCATCCGGTTTTTCAGCCTGGACCGGCAAACGAATGCCTGTCCGCAAATATACCTGCTCCGAAAGGAAATTTCCGGCAGCGAGACTCATTTCATCACCTTGTTGAGTTACAATTTGTGCATTCGCAAGGTCTATATAACCGGAAGAATACGCAGTCATTGATATGGAGCTCATAACTGCAAACAGGAGGGTGGGAAAAAAATATCTGAAATATGAAGCGGTGATCATTACGATTTTTTTTTGTTTAAAAGACAATATTGGGAGAAAAACTTAAGCCCGCCAGGAAAGGCTTTCAGGACAAATATAAACTAAGAATGTCCAGGTAAATTATTCAATAATTGCTATCTTTTATAGTATACTGTCGTTTGACAGCATCTCAAGTCACTGCTGAGGAGTGTACCCCCCTACTAACAAAAAGAGTCCGGCCAACTGGCCAGACTCTTTTAAACAACTACTTCCTAACTAACTAACTACTACTACAAACTACTACTTAACCTTTAACTATTATTCAGTGATAAGAATTTTTCCTGCTACAGTTCCCTTGTCAGTGTTTACACGTACCACATAAAGTCCGTGGGGCAACCTGATCTCTGTTCTCTGGGAAGTCAGGTCTTGCGCCTTAACAAGTTGTCCGGTAATATTGAAGATGGAAACTGAACCTGAGGCAAATGCATCGGTTTTAATGATAGCTATATTGCTGTATGCATATACCTTGGCAACTTCTTCTGCCATATTCTGCTGAATCCCGATTGGGGTCCACTCCTGTGTCCACCACCTTGGGTCACCGATGGGAGTTCCGTCAGCACCAAGGAGATCGGCTTCGTTTTGCAGGGTAAGGTCCCATGCACCGTTGGCTGTATCGGCAAATACAGGATCGGTAGTTACGGTATTGGTTACAGCGTACAATGCATCGTAATCATCCTTCTCTTCATCTTCTGCTACGCCAAATCCGTAATAATTGCTATCAAATATCCATTGTGAAGCACTGTCGGCATTCAGGTTCTCATCCATAGCAGCAAAAAGGGTATTGGTCAGGGTAAAGGTACCTTCAATTGCGGCCATATCACCGGCAAATTCATAGAAGCTTCTGCCCTGCATCACGTTCACACCTTCGTGGCGGAAAAAGGTACAATGGTCGATATATACATTTTCCGCTCCGGCATTGAACCTTTGCTTGATGTTCTCATCATCCGGATCAATTCTTACATCTCCTGCACCCAATTCGAAGAAAATCCTTTTATAATTGTCTATAAAAGTTGAATTGGTAATGGTTAAATCTCCCATTTTCGGCACATAATTCACAGTATTGTCATCATCTTTATAGTTGATCTGGATGATCTTACCGGCAGTGTTCTGGGTCAGCACATTGTCGAGAGTGATATCGCCACCGCTGTTATACACTTTGGCGATGGTATTGTATCCCTTGTAATCGTAGAACTCACAATCCTTTATGACAATATTGATGTCCTCGGTTTCAACCCTGATTGTACCATCGTCAATAAACTTGGTTTCTCCAACAGTGCCAACGAAATGCAATCCCTGCAATTCAAAGTCAGCACCGCCGATAAGGTCTTTTCCAAAATAGAAGAGGTAATTGGGTTCATCTTCTGAACCGGTGACAACAGGCTTGAACCCAAGGCCTTCCTTGGCCCGGATAATCGCACTTCCCGGGATGTCCACCTGGTGCTGAATAAAGAATGTGTCTGTAACAGATGCCGGAGCGAGGATGTATTCCTCGAATACCCCTGCTTCAAGATCAGCAATGAGTCCGGTGGTATCTGCATATTCCTGGGCTGTTACTGTAACTGCTGTCGCAATTCCCAGGAGCGCGATGCAAATCGCTTTTAAATTTTCCTTAAAGTAGAATTTCCTTTTCATAAGCTTTTTGTTTAATTAGTGTTCAATGAATTTAATTTTTATGATGTAAAAATACGATAGTTATCAGGTGCACTGATTTATGTATTTTGCCAATTCTATAAAGTATTTTGACATTATGAATTAAAATGCCCTGATTGCCCTTACTTTTCCGGATTGATCCTTGCCTGCCACATCCAGGTGACCGTTCAAAAACAAGTATGCCTCTGTGCCATTTCGCTCTCTGGAGGTCCAGTATTTTCCTGCAGTAATCCCAACAGTATGCTCATCTCCATCCTGTTCAAGTATCTTATTCAGCATATACCCTGATCTATACAGCAGGTACATCTCATCAGGAGCGGGAAGGTACCAGTCGTCGTATCCATTCAGGACCAGCGTATCGCAATAATAGGCAGCATAATCCCCGGCACCTGTAGCACTGGTTATTTCAGAAGTATTCATGCTTCCGTCATAATTGCTGCCGGCTCCGGTGACCTGGTCCATGGTCCCCCAGTTTACATCTGCAGCGATATCGGCAAGGGAAACGATCAGCCCATTTTCTCCGCCAGGTTCAACATAGAATATCATTCCTCCTTCATCCATGTCGCCAATTTGATACCTGTCTTTTTTACTGAGATCATTCCAGCGCAGCGTATCTTCTGCGGTGATCAGGCTTGCCACTGATTCGGAGAAAACCGGATCTGCTTCCATGAATTTATTATCGATACTTTCGGCACTCCGGGCATACATTGCAAGGGGTACACTCACCAGTTCGCTGGTGGACGACATGGAGTAGGAATAGCCACCGCCCGGGGCGATCTCTGTCCTGATAAAACTTGGACCTGCGGACCAGTTGATGGTATCAAACTCCCCTGTATATACCTGTTCGCCTTCACCGATGCGAAAACTGACAAATCCTTTTTCACTTTCTTTTGTGTGACGCTCACTGTACACCACATCACCATCCGCAGAAGGCTGAAGAATACTGATCCGTATCCCAACAGTTCCTTCAAAGGGTTGACCATCGGAATCGCTCACAACAGCCTGGTAATTGAAAAAGTCAGAATGCTGGGCAGTTACTTTTGAGTACGAAAAGAAAAGAGCAAACAGGCAGGTGATCTGAAATATTTTACGAAAAGTGCATTTCATTTTATTTGGCTTTAATAATATTAAATGTGTTGGTTTCGGATTCTTCGGCAATAACTTTCAGCACGTAATGACCCGTGCCGATGGTTTCAAGGGGGAGTACGAATTCATTTGTATCAAAGGTCTTGTCGATCAGCACCTGGCCTTGCATATTCAACAGCAACACCCTGCTTCGTTCCTGATCCGGAGCCTGCTTCTTGATGTACAATTGGTTTGCAGCAGGATTGGGGTATACCTTCATCCCGGCTACCTCCTCTGCTTGCACGGAGGTTTCCGTGATCACCAGCAACATAGGGTGCTGTATCCCTTGCGATACAAAATATTCAGGATTGCTAAGCGTATTATTGAATACCTGTCCCACTGAGTAACTGAAGCTTATTTCATCAGACGTGACGTGCCCTCCTGAAACACCAATTCCTGCCTGGGCCATCAGGTTCGAAGTGCATGCGCATAAAAAAAGCATACCCAGCGCCCTAATGACCAGGAACCTTATCAAGAAGCGATTTCGAATCATTTTCACAAGTATATATTTTAGTTATAGTATTTATTTACAATTAATTACAAACTTCGTTT
>CAYOSB010000287.1:0-4980 GCA_964406495.1 uncultured Bacteroidaceae bacterium
AGGTGATGGAATCAAAATATGATCTGATCCTGGACTGTTTTTTTGGTTTTTCCCAACGGCTTCCTCTGCCTGAAGAGGTTACGGAGATGATCCGGCTGATGAACAGCATGAAAGCTGCGAAAATCTCCCTGGATATTCCGACAGGAATCTCTGAAGATGGAGACCAGGTGAGGTTCCGTGCCGATAAAGTATTGACCGTAGCCGCACCAAAAACCATTCTGCTGAACCATATCGAGGAATATGAACTGTATATTGCGGATGTTGGAATTCCAACGGAAGTGTATCTGCGTAACAAAATCGACCATGCAATGCTTGGCTTTTACCGGGACCAGATCATTCAGGTTGTATAATATGTTGAAAAGAAAAACCCTCCGCAAAGCTGCAGAGGGCTGTTTCCAACTAACTAAAACTACCAACTAAACTAACTACCAACTAAACTAACTACTAACTATACTAACTACTAACTATAACTATTATTGCTTAACCCGTTTATAAATTATTAGTTTGAATAATCTTTAAGCGATTCCATTAATTTTTTCCTGGTGAAAAAGATCCGGCTTTTCACTGTACCGATCTTCAGATCAAGCTTGTCAGCGATTTCCTTATACTTATACCCTTCAGTATGCATCAGGAAGGGAATTTTCAGCTCATCCTGCAATGCATCGATATGTTTACGGATCTCTTTGTGCTGAAATGTGGAATCCGGCTTGATATTGGTTGATTCTTTTGTATTGTTTAAGTAATACAGATCTTCAGTTTGGTCCACGATGGTGTTTTGCCTGACTGCCTTTCTGTAATTGTTGATGAAGGTATTCTTCATAATTGTATATGCCCAGGCCTCAAAATTGGTGAACTCGATAAACTTGTCTTTGGATGACAACGCCTTTACATATGTTTCCTGCAGCAGGTCCTTGGCGGCTTCCCGGTCCGAAGTTAGACTAAGTGCAAATCTCTCTAATCGATCTTCCATGTTGATCAGCCTGGTATTGAACTCCATTGTTGTCATATCTGTTTACTTTAAAAGTTTCTTATTCGATTAATTGTTTAACAAAACTACAAATTAGTTGAACACGATGCAAGTTTTAGGAATCTTTAATTGCTTGAAATATACCCAATTCTAAATAATGAAGGATAGCTATAAGTATGATGAATAAAGGAAAAAAAGAGACTTTTATCCTTAAATTCTAAATAACAAAAAAATTAATTTTTGTTTATCAGATTGTTGATTTTGTTTAACAAACCCGGATTTATCTGTTGATTTTGATCAACAAAGATGATCAGAAGGAAATGTTTTTTGATAGGTATTTAGTGTAAATACGAAAAAGGTCAGAAATAATTGTTCGAATAGCGATGTCTTTGACCGGAAAGAAGAATTGTTTCGGAACGAATCATTTCAAACAACATATGACCATGTGATTATGGTGCACCATGATCTCTGCAAAGAAAAAGATCGGGAAATTCTATTGGTTGAAAAAGACAAATCTCTTATGGAAAAAAAGAAAATCAGTCTTCCAGCTTCTTGATATATTCCTGCAGGTCAGAAACATTTTTGAGCAGGTAATAATTTTTACCAAAATAATCCGGACCGTTGTTGAGGTATCCTGCAAAATAGAGAATCTTCTTGTCAGGAAATGCACCACCCAGATCTTTCAAATAGGTAATAAAATCTGTTTCTGCCTGGGGGACAGTGGAAGAGACGATAATATGGTCAAAATCACGTGCAGAACCTGTAGCCAGGATATCCGAATAGGGTACGGATTGTCCCAGGTAGATTACATCATGACCGGCTTCTTTTAATAAATATAGTGCGAACAGCAGTCCTATTTCATGCCACTCTCCTTCGGGAAGAAATAAAAGGAACTTTTCGGCTTTGGGATTAAAAACGTGAGAAAAATTATCGATGGCAGCAATGATCTTTTGCCGGATCAGGTTCACCACAAAGTGTTCCTGGGCCGGGTTGACATCTCCGGCCATCCACAATACACCAATTTTTTCAAGGAAAGGATAGACGATATTAACAAATGCATCTGTGAATCCGAATTTTGAAATAGTTTTACTCAACAGCGCATTGAATTTGATCTCATCCATGTCGATCATGCTGATGATCAGTGAATCAATGGTGTTTTCAAGGTTGTGGCTGCTACTGGAAACACGCAGGATCTCATCTTTTAATTCCTTATCATTAAGACGCGCGATGTTGGAAATCTTGATGCCATGTCTGTTCAACATGGCCACGTTCAGGATCTTTTTAAGCTCCTGGTCTGTATAATATCTTATATTGGTGGTGGTACGATAAGGTTCTATGAGATTGTATCGTTTCTCCCATATCCTGATCGTATGTGCTTTTATACCAGAAAGATTTTCTAACTCTTTGATCGAATAAACTGCCATCTCTACATCTTTAGGTGATTCTTTTCCGGCAATTTAACAAGTTTCGGAAGTAAATTGTTTATCGTTATATATATTTTTTTAAACAAATTATAATCTTTTCAACAGCAATATTCCATCCCGAATGGTTAAAAATACATTATCCACCTGTGTATCCTGCTGTACCATCGCATTGAATTCTTGAAGTTTAAGTGAAGATGCATCCCCGGGAGAGGATTCCGTTACCTTCCCTCCCCACAGTACATTGTCGGCAATAAGAAATCCTCCTTTTTTCAGCAGCGGCATACATAATTTATAATAAGCAGGGTAATGTTCCTTGTTGGCGTCAATAAAGACCAGGTCAAATGATTCCTTCATTTCGGGCAACAGTTGAAGCGCATCTCCTATGATCAGTTCTACTTTATTTTCTATTCCTGATGTTTTAAGGAAAGTGCGGATCATCCCCTCCAGTTCGTCATTTACTTCGATGGTGACAAGTTTTCCGTCATCTTGTAATCCTTTCGACAGGCAATACGCTGAGTAACCGGTGAAGGTGCCGATCTCCAGGATTCTTTTGGGCCGGATCATCTGGCTGATCATGGATAGGAACTGACCCTGAACTTTTCCTGACAGCATCTGTGGATGAACAGTTTTCAGGTGTGTGGTGCGAAAAAGCTCCTGTAGTACCGGATCTTCGTCGGTGGTATGATCCTCGGCATACCGTGTTATTCTTTGTGGAAATTCAAATGGATTCACTGGAAATGAGTTTTTAATAGTCGGTACATGAAAACAATCTGATTAGATTAGATCAAAAAATATGCTTTTTACTCGCAACTGTTCACATATTTTTACATGCCTATTTCCCTATCATCGCGATACATAGTCACTATTGATATATCAGGGTGTTCAGGTTGGCGGGATCCAGCACCTCATTAGCGATATCCCTTAATTTTTTTGTTGAAATTCCCTCCAGTTTACGTGCAATATCCGGCAGGCTGTCCACCCGGTTGAACAGCATGTGACTCTTGGCCATGCTGAGCATCAGGTGCTCACTGTTCTCGGAGGAAATGGCGATCTGTCCGAGCAACTGGCGACGCGCATAGACCAGTCTTTTATCAGGGATCAGGTTATTCCGCAGTTTCTTTAATTCCGCTTTGGTCACTTGCAGGGATTTGGCGAAGCGGTCTTTGTCACAACTGAAGTAGATGTTGATTGCCCCACTATCGGTATACGCCAGGTAGTGTGATTCAGCACTGTATGAAAAGCCCCTGCGCTCACGGAGTGCCATATTGAGCCTGGAGTTCATCCCGGGTCCCCCCAGGATATTATTCAGCAGGTGCAGTGCTATGCGGTCTTCGTGCCTGTAGGAATAAGCTTCCCCGGCGATAATACAATGTGCCTGGAAGGTGTTCCGGTCCTGTACCAGTTTTTTCTTGTGGGTGGCCTGGGGAGCAATACGGGGCCTGGTGCGGGTGGATTCGGAGAGATCGAAGAAATATTTTTCAGCATATTTTACCACGCTGTTGAAAGGAATGTTTCCGATGGAGCATAGCACCATTTCCTGTGTGGCATAGTTTTCATTTCTGAACTTTTCTACCAATCCGTTCCTGAAACGAAACAGGGATTCTTTGGAGCCAAGGATGTTTCGGCCAATCGGGTGGTCCGGAAAAAGAAGCTCCTCGGCATGATCAAAGATCAGTTCAGAAGGAGTGTCCTCGTAGGTCTGTATTTCACTCAGAATTACCTCGGTCTCTTTGATACGTTCCTTCTCCAGGAACAGGGAATTCAGGAAAATGTCCTGGATCAGCTCGACCGCTTTTTTCAGGTCTTCTTTCAGGAAAGAAGCATAGATAGCGGTCTCCTCTTTCGTGGTATAGGCATTGATCTCTCCCCCCACATCCTCCAGCCGGGAGATGATCTGGTAGGCCGAACGTTTTTTGGTCCCCTTGAAAAACATGTGTTCCATGAAGTGGGCCAGCCCGTGTTCTTCATTGTTCTCATCACGGGTACCGGTATGTACCAGTAATCCGAAATGCGCCACCTCCGATTGGTTTTGCTTGTGGATCAACCGGATACCGTTCGGCAGGGTATGTGTATGATACATTTTCTCCATCGGCGCAAAAGTAGGCAGAATTCATGAAATATCACTTATCTTTTGGCAGAATGACGGGTCGATGTACAACGCAAGCAGAATAAGCCGGTCCTGGTTATTTCTCCGGATCGTTTTCATCTGTTCAGTGAATCTGATATTCTGTATACATTCTCAAATAGCCCATTAAGGTGCCAATTATAAAAGCAGGAGAACAAGTAATAAAGCGTTTGACAGGGGATTATCCACCCGTTATAATTGATCCGTAAGTTCCACTGCTGCAATGCAACTGTAAGTGCGAACCCACCCTCACCCCGGACCTATTTAGAACGATTATAAAGAAATCAAACTTTTGGAAAACCTTGTGACGTTTCAAAATTGTCACTAAATTTGCCTCGCTTTCGTGCCTGCGTTATGCAGAAGCATAACAGGCTGTTGCTGAAAGGACGGAAGGTTTTGAAATAGTGTCGGTGCCATAGCTCAGTTGGTAGAGCACAGGACTGAAAATCCTGGTGTCCCTGGTT
>CAYOSB010000288.1:0-4974 GCA_964406495.1 uncultured Bacteroidaceae bacterium
CGGTCCCGTCCTGGTCGTTGGGAATGGGATTCGGTTCGATCTGTTCCGGGTCGAAATGACCGAGTGAGGCGAGTTCCCTGACCGAGCGGATAATATCCTGTTTGCTGAACAGGTCGCCGGGCTTCGTCCATATCTCCCGGCGCGCCACGTGTTCGTTGGTCTTGGTGTTCCCTGTGATGATTACCTCATCCACCCTTGCCTGCTCACCTTCACGGATCCTGATCTCGTAATCAATGGTGTCATGCTCAACGCTCACCTCTACGGGGGTCATATCGAAAAAGAGGTAGCCGTTATCGAGGTAGACACTGTTCACCGCATCCTCATCGATAAACAGGCGCTCCTCGAACACCGTCTGGTCAAATATATCGCCCTTTTCGATCCCCAGCACGGCATTGAGGTATTCCGAAGGGTATTTTGTGTTTCCAATCCACTCGATATCACCAAAGTAGTACTGGTCCCCTTCATAGAGGTTGATATACAGGTTGACCCGGTTCTCCTCTTCAGAAAGGATTTCCACGCTGTCGGAAATGATCTTGGCATCCCGGTACCCGTTCTCGTTGTAGAATTCTATCAGGCTGGCTTTGTCTTCCCTGAGTTTCCCGGCAATAAGTTTGGAAGCTTTAAAAATATTCAGGTTGACCTTCTTGGTGTTCTTCATCACCCGCCGCAGCCGCTTGTCGGGAAAAACCTTGTTCCCGGTGAAGAAAATCTCATCGATCTTGATCCGGTCGTTCTTATCCACATCGATGACCAGCTCTACCATATTCACCCGCACACTATCCAGTTCCTGGGAGATGGAAACCTCGGTATTCAGGAATCCCTTATCGATAAAATGATCACGAATGATCCGTTTTGTATTATCGAGGATATCGTCGGTCACCTGCTGCCCGCTCCTGAGATTAATCTTTTCATCCAGGTCCTGGGATTCGGATTTGGAAATACCGTTAATGGTATAACGCAGCATCCGGGGACGTTCCAGCATATAGATGTCGAGCCACACCTTGTTTCCCTCTATTTTGGTGGCAGTGATCTTAATATCGGAAAAGAGCCCCTGTTCCCAGAACTTGTTCAGCACCCTGGTCACATCATCGCCCGGAAGTGTAATGGTATTACCGGCCTTCAGTCCCGAGAGACTCAGCAGCACCTCCTTCTGGATGAATTTGATACCGCTGATGGTGACATCCTGGATCACATACTCCTTTGGATTGCTGTAATCCAGCACCTCGAGTTCGTCGTAAGGGATGGAGAGTGAATCTGCCTGTGCCTGGAGGAGCTGCGCAGATCCTAAGAACACTAATGCAAGAAGTAAATTCCTCATGTTATACCTTAATTATTTACCGTTATTGCCTTTACCTGTTCTTTTGCTCTTCCGAAGCGCCGGTCACGGCGTTGAAAATCGATAATGGCCTCATAGAGGTCCTTTTTTCGAAAATCGGGCCACAAAACGGGGGTGAAATACAGTTCAGTATACGCCAGCTGCCAGAGCATGAAGTTACTGATACGTCGTTCACCGCTGGTACGGATGAGCAATTCAGGATCAGGTATGGTATAGGTATTAAGGTAGGTTTCAAGTAAGCAAGAATCAATGCTGTCGGCATCAAGATCCCCTGACTTCACATCTTCAACAATCTTTTTGATGGCAGAGGTGATCTCCCATCTTCCGCTATAGCTCAATGCAATCACCAGGTTGAGCCCGGTATTCTGCGAGGTGTAATCAATGGCGTGTTGCAATTGTTCCCTGACCTTCTCCGGCAGATCATCCAGCTCGCCAATCGCAGTTAACCGCACATTGTTCTTATGCAGGTTTTCTGTCTCGTCGCGAATGGCATTGACCATGAGTCCCATGAGGGCATCTACTTCTGACCTTGGCCGGTTCCAGTTTTCTGTTGAAAATGCGTAGAGGGTCAGGTGTTCAATACCGAGTTCGCCGGCAGCTTCCACTGTCTGCCGAACCGATTCAACACCATTCTGATGTCCGAACACGCGCGCATTGCCCCGGTTGTTCGCCCACCGACCGTTCCCATCCATGATGATCGCGATGTGCCGCGGCAATTTTTCCCTGATGATAAGTTCTTTAAGATCCATTACTAAACCACTGTGTTTCTGTTAATCGTACGTCGGACAGTCTTCCCAGAATTTAAAAAATTTATACGTTACAAATACTCCCGTAAAGAAGTACCAGTCATTGTTTCCAAAAGGTGCAAAGACATTAGCAACCGGCGGATTTGTCACCCCGTCTACCCTGTCGCTGAACGCTTTACGCGCACTTGCCTCCAGGCCTGCACTGAGCCACCTTCCCACATTCACCTTATACCCGAATCCGAATGGCAAGGTTACATGGTTACGCAAATTGGTATTGTCATTAATGTCTTTATTTCCATCGTCAAAGACGAAGAAATTATATCCAATTCCTGCAAAAACATACGGACTTGCCTTTGTTTTCCTGTGCGCCGTTTTATAGGGCTTCCAGTTAAACTCGAAATCGAGGCCCAAATCTACGAATTTTGGTTGAAAAAGTCTACCCGGAAGCGCATCAATATATCCGGAATATCCATCTGTGGAATAATTCAGTCCATGATAGAAGGCATGTGCACGCAGAGAATTGCGCGCATTGAAATTGTGCCTGTAAATCGGTCCCGCAGCAAATGAAGGCATGGCGTAGTGTACAGCGCTGTTCAGGTCACCCATGTAATAGGAAGTACCGGCAAACACACCAATGTCTGAGTTCTTCTGTGCGGAAAGGTTAAAAGAAGTTAAAAGAACAACGCAGGTGAACAATATGATCCATGCAGAAGGAAAATTCCTACCTCCTGCCATACCTGTTGAATATCGGCACTCCCCTCCTGTCATTTCTGATCTTATAAATCGCTTTAATCGTGGTGACTCCATAATGGTCGTTGTATCGATTGGCTTCCGGGTTGGCAAAATCATACCCATCGATCCTGTCATTAAATGATACCCGGGCACCCACCTCGAAGGACAGGTCCCAATAGGCGTTAAATGAATACTTGTACCCGAGGCCCGCAGGTATAACGAAGGCCCAGTTCAGATTATTATAGTAGCTGGGATTTTCAACCGCCTCTTCCCCTTGGGCATTCCTGACCGTGGATTTGGACATGATCCCGCCGGCACCAGCAAATACATACAGGTATCCGGAACTCCCACCGTAACGGTTAACCATTCCTCTCCGGTTATAGATGGAGGAAGAACTGAAGGTCCGTCCACCCCCGACCACGTTATAATCCAGCCGGACCAGGTGTTCAAAATTATGCGACGTGAAGCTCAGCGACCGGTCGCGGATTTCGGGGTCGATGCCACCGATTATCAGGTAATTCAGATCGAGTTTAACCGTGAGGTCTTCAAGTATTTTGAAACCGATATGGGAATTCACATTTACCCGGCTGTCACGCACCTGGAAGGACCTGAAATCATAATTGGGAGAACCAATGTCCATAAAGGTATGCACGGTACCGGTCCCGAGCCCTGCTTCATACCTTCTGAGTTTCCATCGCTGGGCTTCGGCGCTCATGGGAACCAAAAAGCTGAGAACGAGTATGTAGATCCAGGTGTTTTTGTTCATCGCGAGCAGATTAAATCTTTGGCAAAGTTAAAAATAATGAAATAATTACAAATATGTGGGCGAGAAGGTAATAATTTCTGAACAGTTCAATAATTATGTTGCATTCCGGCAATTCTCTCCAGGAGATATGAACGCTCCGATCCTGCGTCAATTCCGCTTATCAATGCCCCACATCAATTTGTTGCGCAATGTGCTGTAGTAGCTGATGTTCTCGATCCGCACCATCTTCAGGGTATGGTCGGCCCGGGCAATGGTGATCTTCTCTGCCATGGGAATGTCCCACGACCGTGAATCCAGTGCGAGCTGGTATTCAGGATCGCGTGAATCCACGGTGAACTGGAGTTTCGCCTTGGCCGGGAGGACCAGCGGACGTACCGTGAGGTTATGCGGTGCAATGGGTGAAAGGACCATGGTGTCGGATTCCGGAACAACGATCGGCCCACCGACACTTAAGCTGTAGGCAGTGGATCCCGTGGGTGTGGAGAGGATCAGCCCGTCGGCCCAGTAGGAACTCAAAAACTCATCATCCACATGCACATGAATGGTGACCAGCGAAGCAGAGATCTTGTAGATCCGCACTTCGTTCAGTGCTATATTGTATTCCGGAACACTGGTGCCGGTGGAGGTTACCTCCAGCAACATGCGCTCCTCCAGGTCATACCGCCCGCTGAAAATACTTTCCAGGGATTCTTCCAGGGTATCCTGACTGATATAGGACAGGAATCCCAGCCGGCCGGTGTTGATCCCCACCACCGGGACATCTCTTTTGCGCACAATGGACAGGGTCTCCAGGAAAGTACCGTCACCCCCGATGGAAAACAGGAAATCAGTATCTTCCGGGAGGTCCTTGTAGCTCTCATACATCCCGACCACATTGGGTCTGATACCGGCTACCGTCTCGAGGAACTCGTAGAACGGTTTGAAGATAACGATGCTGGTATTGAGTGATTCCAGCCTGTGAAAAAGGGTAGCCACATGCGCACGATAGGAAGGGTGGAAATTTCTTCCGAAAATGGCAATTTGCATGGTCAGACGTTGAGGTAATTTAAAAATTCATCAAACCGGTCCTGGTAAAATTCATCCATGTCTTTCGATGTCATGTAGGATGCAGAGATCTTATAATTGTACCTGTTAAATGTTTGCAGGATCGCATTTATTTCGGTGGTATTGATCTTCAGTGTAACGCTTAACTTCCGCGATTCCGGAATATTGGAAACATACAGGCTGAGGATCCTGGCATTGTTGCCCTCTACAATGTTGGAGATCTCTGTCAGCGAATAATCATTGTCCTCCATCTCCAGGACAATGATCCCTCCAGGGTGCTGCATGGCCGACAGGTTGGAAAATTCACGGGTCAGATCGTCCTGTGTGATCACCCCCAGGTAATTGGCATC
>CAYOSB010000289.1:0-3916 GCA_964406495.1 uncultured Bacteroidaceae bacterium
GGAAAGATTATCATCCAGAATTAAGGCCTTATCACCTTCTGCCACCATCGCCATGAACCAGAAAGGACGGGATCTTAAAGAAAAGGGCATTGATATCATTAACCTCAGTGTCGGTGAACCCGACTTTTTTACGCCTGACCATGTTAAGGAGGCAGCTAAAAAAGCTGTTGATGATAACTTTTCCTTCTATGCTCCGGTTCCTGGTTACCCGGCTTTACGACAGGCAATCGTTGACAAACTGAAAAGGGACAATGACCTGGATTATTCACCTGCGCAGATTGTTGTGAGCACCGGGGCAAAGCATGCACTGGCCAACGTGATCGAGTGCCTGGTTGAAAAGGGCGAGGAGGTAATCATTCCTGCACCTTACTGGGTGAGCTATGCTGAACAGGTAAAGATCGCCGAAGGGAAGAATGTGATCATTTCCACCAGCATCGATGATGAATTCAAGATGACCCCGGAACAGCTGGAAGCAGCCATTACTCCCAAGACCCGTGCACTTTTGCTCTGTTCTCCTTCCAACCCTACGGGCAGCGTATATACAAGGGAAGAATTGAAGGCCATCGCAGACGTGATCGCCGCGCATGAAGAGGTATTTGTAATTGCAGACGAGATCTACGAGCATATTAATTTCGTAGGTGGACATGAAAGTATTGCCCAGTTCGGGAACATCCGCGACAGGGTGGTGATCATCAATGGTGTTTCAAAAGCATATGCCATGACCGGTTACAGGATCGGATTTATGGCAGGGCCCGAATGGTTGGCCAAGGCATGTACCAAGTTGCAGGGACAGGTTACTTCCGGGGCAACATCCGTGGCCATGCAGGCAGCAATTGCCGCACTGACTGGTGATCAGTCATGTTTGAAAGAGATGAATACAGCATTTCGCAGGAGAAGGGACCTGGTACTGGGACACCTGGCAGATATCGAAGGAGTGAAATGTCCAACTCCCGGCGGTGCATTTTATGTATTTCCCGATTTCAGCCATTACTTCGGAACGACAATCGGAGACAGGAAGATCGAAAATTCGATGGACCTTTGTATTTACCTGTTGGAAGAAGGTCATATTGCCACGGTTCCGGGATCTGCATTTGGTGCGGAAGGTTGTGTGCGCATTTCCTACGCCAATTCAGATGAGAACCTGGAGAAGGCCATGGCACGGCTCAAGAAGGCACTGGCAGCGCTCAAATGGCAGGTCTGAAACAGCAAAATTACATTCCCCGGTGGTTCCTCAAGGCTTCACCGGGGATAATTATTTCAGAGCGTCCGGTTGATGTATGCACTGTAATCTTTCAGGATGGGGGTGTAGTCTTGCTGAAAATGTACAGAGTCGACCATGAAATCGGCGCTCGAGCGGTTGCATGCTGTGGGGACGTTGTACAGAACGGTGATCCGCAGCAATGCCTTCACATCCACATCATGTGCCTGGGGCTGCATCGGATCCCAGAAAAAGATCATGATGTCGATTTCACCTTCGGCGATCATTGCGCCTAGTTGCTGGTCCCCTCCAAGCGGTCCTGATTTCAGCTTGGTGATTGAAAGCGGCATACTCGTTTTTTCCAGGAGTGCTTCTTCGATCATTTTTCCGGTGGTGCCGGTACACACCAGTTCATGGTGATGGAGTTTCGACCAATTATATTCCACCCAGGCTTTCAGGTCTTCTTGCCTGTTGTCGTGTGCTACGAGGGCGATTTTTTTTATTTTATTCATCTTGTTTACTTCTGCAATGTTTGTAGTTGACTGAAAAAATCAGGTACAAAAGTAATTTATATAAAACATTTCGGTTAAGGTATATGTATTATTAATAGTATTTTTGTGTGTAAATAAATCGTTAAATAATGCTTGAGCGGAAAAGAACCAGGAGTGCAGGAAGGGTTGTTCGGCTTTCCCTGTTGGTGGTATTTGTAGGTTTGATGGTTAGTGTGATCATTGTTTTCAATAAATACCAGAATGTGTTTAATGAGAACGTGGAGATCGAGGATGGACATACATTCATCTACATACCTACGGGAAGCACGTATTCGGAGGTATGGGAAAACCTTGATGAAAAGAATATTTTGGTCAACAAGAAATCTTTCCAGTGGGTTGCAGAGAAGAAGGGGTATATTGAGCATGTAAAGCCCGGTCGCTACAGGATCGAAGATGGCATGAGTAACAATGCACTTGTGAATATGCTGCGTGCCGGCAACCAGGAACCAGTAATGGTGATATTCAACAATCTCCGCACATTGGAAAAGCTGGCAGGTAAGGTTGCAAAGTATATTGAACCGGACTCGCTTGAGTTGCGGGCCCACCTGCTGGACCCGGATCTTCCTTCAAAATACGGCTTTACAAATGAAACGTTTATGGCCATGTTTATCCCCAATACGTATGAAATGTATTGGTCATCAACACCGGAAGATTTTACGGACCGCATGGCACGCGAATACGAAAACTTCTGGGAGAAGCGTGACAGGAAACTGGATAAAGTTGGACTGGATCGTGTAGAGGTATCGACGCTCGCTTCGCTGGTGGATGAGGAGACGCTTTATGATGAGGAAAATGAACGTGTAGCTGGCGTTTATATGAACAGGATCGAAAAGGGGATGGCGCTCCAATCGTGTCCTACCCTGAAATTTGCCCTGAATGACTGGACCATCACCCGCGTACTGCACGAGTACAAACAGGTGGAATCTATGTACAATACATACAAGCACAAAGGCTTACCTCCAGGACCCATTATCATCCCATCTGTCTCTGCCATTGATGGTGTATTGAATTATGAAAAACACAATTATCTTTATATGTGTGCCAGGGCTGATTTCAGCGGGAAACACGCCTTTGCCAGGAACCTGAAACAACACAACGAGAATGCCGCAGCGTATCAACGAGAGTTGAACAAGCGGGGGATTTACAGGTAGATATAGTTTGTCATAAACTGGTCCTGAAACTTTATGAATAGAGCAATAAAGAAGATGCTTCTTTGAAGGTTCATGGTTTCATATTAACTGATTACCGTTACTTCCCGTTCCAGGCAAATACCGAATTTTTCCAGGATGCTCATGTGTATTTTTTCTGAAAAATCGAAGATCTGTTTACCGGTTGCATTACCATAATTGACAATGACCAGTGGCTGATGTGGCCAGGTGCCGACATCGCCTTCACGCACCCCCTTCCAGCCTGCTGTTTCTATGAGCCATGCGGCAGGGATCTTTACACATCCTGCTCCTGCAGGATAATGTGGAATCTTTTTATAGTGGGATTTCAGTGCTTCAAATGTAGCGGCTGTAACGACCGGATTCTTGAAGAAGCTACCTGCATTACCTGTTTCAGATGGGTCTGGAAGCTTGCTGCTGCGGATACTGATAATGGTCTCCCTGAGGTTTTTTAAGTCCTGTGTTTCACGTAGCATGAAGACTTCATTTACATTCCCGTATTCCAACACCAGGGCTGCATTTTTTTTGAGGGAGAACAGGACTGCTGTGACTATGTATTTACCAGGATCTCCATGCTTGAATACGCTGTCGCGGTAGCCAAACTCACAGGCGGTATTCGAAAGGACTTCCTGTTGCATGTTGCGGGTATTTACCACTTCAACATAGGTGACAATGTCTTTTGCCTCTATGCCGTATGCGCCGATATTCTGTACAGGTGCAGCACCAACTGATCCCGGAATTAGGGAAAGGTTTTCCGCACCGTACCAGTTTTGCGCAACACAATTTGCAACAAATTGGTCCCAATTTTCCCCTGCACCTACCTTCACCAAAATTTCAGATGCCGATTCATCGACCACAGACACACCTTTGATTAAGGGATGAATGATCAGACCTTCATAGTTATTTGTAAATAGCAGGTTAGAGCCTTCCCCTGTGATATAGTATTTCCATCCTTTTTTCCTGGCATGTTCTATGGTAAAAAGAAGCGCTTCGGCAGAAGT
>CAYOSB010000289.1:3926-4968 GCA_964406495.1 uncultured Bacteroidaceae bacterium
GACAATATCCATTCCGAATGTGGTGTTCTCTTTAAGGGAATAGTTTTCGTGGACCTTTAGCATTCTTTTTTGATTATGTATCAAAGATAACCAACCTCGAAGAATATTTCTATCTTAGTAAGGAGTGAAAGGGATTATCTCCTGCGAAAAATTATTGCAATCGCGAAAAAACTATTGCAAACGCGAGAAAGTTATTGCAAACGTGAAAAAGTTATTGCGAAGGCGAAAAAAGTAATGTAACGAGTGAAACCCTCATCATTGGGAATAGCTATTTCAGTGGTGCAATGACAAAAGAACATGTATATATGGAATAAAGGAAAAGGCATCACGATGAGGGTTCGCCGAGCACCTTATTATCAATATTATTCTGCGAGGCAAATGGTCACCTTGAGTATAAACGAAGATTGTAATTAATTGTAAATAAATACTATAACTAATATATACTTGTGAAAAGGATTATCATCTCCGTGATTAATGATCTTGCTACAGATCAACGCATCCACAGGATGACGGGCACATTGATCCGGCAGGGATACCGGGTGGAACTTGTCGGGAGGAAATTGCCCGGCAGCCTGCCCGTGACCCCGGAGGAAGTGATGGCTCAGTCTGCTGCAATTGCTATGGAACGTAAGGAGGATCAGGATGGCTCACAAGTTGCAAAGCATAAAAAGGATCAGATTGTCCTAAAAGGTGCAAAGCGTAAGGAGGATCAGGTTGTCCCGAATGTAGCGAAGGAGATAGATCTTTTTGCTACAAATGGGCATGAGGATGCGTTAGCGCATGAGAAGCGGAATGCATCGGCTGAAATACCGGACCTTCAGTTTACGCATCTGATCAGAACGAGAAGATTTCGTATGCTGTTGAAGCGCGGACCACTGTTTTATGCTTTTTACAATATGCGGCTTTTTTTCTATTTATTGTTCCGGCAGAAACCTGCCATGCTGGTATCTGTTGATCTTGATACATTGACAGCTAATTACCTGGTGAGTGCGTTACGCCGTATTCCCTTGCTCTATGACAGTCATGAGTATTTTACAGAAGT
>CAYOSB010000290.1:0-4962 GCA_964406495.1 uncultured Bacteroidaceae bacterium
ACGTGAAAAATATTGGCATCGAAGCGATCGCGACGTACGAGCATGAGCTGCTTCAGTACACCAATAAAAAGCTGGGTGCCATCGAAGGACTCAGGATCTATGGCAATGCACCCCACAAAATCAATGTTTTTTCATTCCTTCTGGATGAGATCCATCCCTATGATGCCGGAATGGTGCTTGACAAACTTGGGATTGCAGTACGCACCGGCACACATTGCACACAACCGGTCATGGACCATTTTGATATCAGCGGAACGATCCGTGCTTCTATGGTATTCTATAATACAACCGGGGAGGTGGATTTACTGGTATATGCCCTCGACCGTGTAAAGAAAATGTTTTCCAGGTAACGCCTGGTTCACTTAATAACCCCAAAAGAATAAATTTTACTTTATGTCACTTAAACAGATACAGGACGAGATCATCGAAGAATTTTCAATATTTAATGACTGGCTCGATAAGTATGATTACCTCATCGAACTCGGCAATGAATTGCCTGAAATCGATCAGGAATACAAAACAGATGAATACCTGATCAACGGCTGCCAGTCGAAGGTTTGGCTGAATGCTGACTACAAGGATGGGAAGATCTGGTACCATGCCGACAGCGATGCGATTATCGTGAGAGGTATCGTGGCACTCCTGGTAAAAGCCCTCAACGGACAACCCCCTGAAGAGATCATCGGGAACGATCTCTATTTCATCGATGAGATCGGTCTCAAACAAAACCTCTCCCCAACGCGTTCTAATGGTCTGGTAGCAATGGTAAAGAAAATGAAAACCTACGCACTGGCCTACCAGGCAAAGGAAAAGAGCAATTGACATTTGAGTGATACCGGGAGATCCGTCGGAAAGATCAGGGCAGGCTGTCCAAGCAAACAAGTGCCATCCGAGTGCGTTATAATGATGAGAAAGGAGAAACCATGAGCAACGAAAAAACATATCCGGAACTGGAAGCTGATATCGTAAAAGCGCTCAAAGGTGTATTCGATCCTGAAATACCAGTGAACGTATACGACCTGGGGCTGATCTACGAGATCGATGTTAAGAGTGAGAAGGAGGTGGACATCACCATGACGCTTACCGCTCCCAACTGCCCGATGGCCGACATTGTGCTGAATGATGTGGAAACTTACGTAAAGGATGTGAAAGGCATTGAAAAGGTGAACGTTATTTTGACCTTTGATCCCCCGTGGGACAAAGATATGCTCAGTGAAGAGGCCCGTCTGGAGCTGGGAATGATGTAGATGAGATCAGATCTTTCCATAGCGGAACGATCCCTGGCAGTCAGGAATGAAGCACTCCGCCTGGGTTTTTCTGCATGCGGGTTTTCAAAAGCGGAATTCCTGCCAGAAGATGCAGAACGGCTAAAGAAATGGCTTGCAAAGAACCACCACGGTTCCATGCACTACATGGAGAACCATTTCGAAAAACGCACCGATCCCACACAATTGGTGGAGGGTGCCCGGTCGGTGGTCTCCGTGCTGTTGAATTATTATACAGATGAACGTCAGCATGACCCGGAAGCACCGGTAATCTCCAAATATGCCTACGGCACTGACTATCATTTTGTGATGAAAGACAAGATGAAGTCACTGCTCTCCTTTATGAACGAAACCTTCGGTCGTGTTGCCGGGCGTGTGTTCGTCGATTCAGCACCGGTCCTCGATCGTGCCTGGGCCAGGAAAGCGGGTCTGGGCTGGATCGGGAAACATTCCAACCTGATCAACCGGGACCTGGGATCCTTTGTGTTTATCGGGGAGATCGTCTGTGACCTCGAGCTGGAATACAACACTGTTCCGGAAGGCGATTTCTGTGGTGCCTGTTCCATCTGTGTCGATGCCTGTCCCACAGATGCGATCCTGGACAACCGCACCATCGACTCCAACCGGTGTATCTCCTACCTCACCATTGAGAACAGGGACGAGATACCGGAACTGTTCAGGGGACAGCTTGAAAACCGTGTCGTGGGATGCGACATCTGCCAGGATGTTTGTCCCTGGAACCGCAAGGCAATACACCACAACGTGCAGGAGTTCGAACCGCACATGCGGCTCCTGGAAATGAAACGGCCCGACCTGGAGAAACTCGACAGAACCGGGTTCAATGAAATATTCAGGAATTCCGCTGTGAAGCGTACCGGTTACAAAGGATGGGTGCGCAATATCGCTTTTCTAAACAAATCTGACAATATCCTGTAACATATAGGCTGTGCCGTCGTCTTATGAGAAAGTAAAATAAATTATCATGAGACAACTGATCACATTTTCCATAGTCATCCTGTTCACTGGAACCACATTGTCAGCACAAACCCTTGCCACCGAAATGCTCTATCAGAAATACAGGGGTGAAGAAGGTGTCGTATCTGTATGGCTTCCCGGCATTGCGATGAAATTTGCTGCCTCTGTTGCTGACCTGGAATACGAAGAAGAAGCTTTCCTGCGGTCCATCAGATCAATCCGTGTACTCACTATTGAAGATAATGAATTGTACCCGGGTGTTAATTTTGCCCGTGAAGTAAATATCCATAACGGCCGGAATGGCTACCATGTCCTTGTGCAGGTACATTCCGACGGCGAAGATGTACTGATCATGGGCAAAGAAAAACGGGGAAAGCTGAAGGACATGCTGATCCTCGTGGGAGGTGAGGAAAACGTGATGGTCCATATCAAGGGAAGAATGCACGCCGATATGATGGGATCACTGGCGCGTATCGCCGGGGTGGAGAACCTTGGTCAGCTGACCCAGCTGTAAATGCATTCTCCTGGCAGGAAGGCTGCACATACTGGTCCGCTATTCATTGGAGATAACTGTAACCATGATGCTTCTTTGACTCCTCGGTCCGTCAAACTCACACAGGAATATATTTTGCCAGGTCGATAATCCCATTGCACCGCTGGTAATGGGAATCGTCTCCTGCGGTCCCACAATTCCCGCCTTCAAATGTGCATCCCCATTGCCGTCCTGACGGTCGTGTTCCCATACACCCTGTGGAACAAGTTTCCGTAATAGGCTGACTACATCCCGCTGTACCGATTCATCCCAGTTTTCCTGGATCATGATTCCTGCTGTCGCTCCCTGCACGTATACATTTACAAGTCCGGATTGTACCCCGCTTTCTGATACGATGGCCTCCACCTGGCGTGTAATGTCATAAAGACCGTTCTGGGCCGGGGTGGATATGTGTATGGTTTGTTGCATAAATTTTCCTGATCATCTCTGAAAGATACAATCTTTTAGACAGAAATTCCAGCATCTGCCTGTTAGAATTATTTAAATCTCTTCATGCTTCTCTCCTGTTCGGCATGTAAAAACATCTCATTTTTTCCTATCTTGTCATTCGATAATGCACATACCTATGGCACAAGACCAGCAATCTTTCATAAGCACCCCGGAGGGGACCAACCTCTATCTCCATGAATGGACACCGTACAAGTCCTCCAAAGCGGTGGTCCTGTATATCCACGGACTGGGAAGTCATGGCGGAAGACTGGACCACTGGGCAAAAAGGTTCAACAAAAAACAGGTAGCTTTCGTGGCCTGCGACCAGCGTGGGCACGGGCGCACCGATGGCAAACGGGGAAGCATAAAACATATCAGTCAAATGATCGGAGATGTACAAACCATGCTAAAAGAGGTACGTGCGAAATTCCCGGGAATCCCGATGATCCTGTACGGGCACAGCCTGGGAGGCAACATTGTAATGAACCATGTAATCGGATCAGATGAAAACGTGGATGGCCTTGTCGTTTCATCTCCATGGCTCAGACTTGTCAACCCACCTTCAAAGGCGCTTGTAGGCATTGCCAAATTCCTGGGAGCGATCGCCCCGGGAGTTACGCTCCCAAATGGACTCAACGCAGACGATATTTCAAGGGACAAAGCCGAAGTTGACAATTACAGGAAGGATCCGCTGGTGCACGACAGGATTTCCGTCGGACTTTTCCTGTCTGCAGAGGAGTCGGGCCTTTCTGCACTTAAAAATGCAGGCAAGATCAGCTGCCCGTTCCTGCTCATGCATGGAACGGGGGACAAGATTACTTCCTTCGAAGCGAGCAGGGAATGTGCAGGCAATGCAGGAAAACAGACTACACTGAAACTCTGGGAGGGTGGATACCATGAATTACACCATGAGCCCATAAGAGATGAAGTCTTTCAGTTTATTGCAGATTGGATGAAACAGCAAAAACTTCTTTAACCAGCAATGCGACATGAAATTCAGAAGCGAGATTGAGATACCGGAAATCCATGTGAAGATCGGCTGTCAAAATCCGTTAATCATGCTCGGCTCCTGCTTCACGGAAAACATTGGGTCCTACCTGGAACAGCACCTGTTCAATGTTGCAGTCAATCCCTTCGGAGTGATCTACAACCCCATCAGCATCAGGAATGCCATCGAGGCGCTGATGCATAAGCAAAGCTATACCGCTGAAGACCTGGACCGACACAATGAACTCTGGTTCTCCTTCGATCATTATACAAAGTTTTCTGATCCCGTTCAGCAAGAGGCACTGCGGAAGATCAACGATGCATTCACAAAGGCCAAATCGCTTTTTACTGAAAGCGACCGGATGATCCTCACCTTTGGCACGGCCTTCGTCTACGCATTAAAAGAAAATGGCCGGATCGTGAACAACTGCCATAAAATTCCTGCCCGCGAGTTCGATCGCAGGAAGCTGACCACTCATGAAATTACTGTTGCATATGCCGACCTCGTCGAAAAATTACTGACCTGGCACCCCGGGATGAAACTCCTGTTTACCGTCAGCCCGGTCAGGCACCTGAAAGACGGATTTATTGAAAACCAACGAAGCAAATCAACACTCCTGCTTGCCATTGATGACCTGGTGAAAGCATTCCCTGATTCATGCAGTTACTTTCCCTCCTATGAGATCATGATGGATGACCTGCGTGACTATCGCTTTTATGCCGAAGATCTTGTGCATCCCAATGAACTGGGGA
>CAYOSB010000291.1:0-4943 GCA_964406495.1 uncultured Bacteroidaceae bacterium
AAGGTACGTTCGGGACTTACACCCTATAGTTATCGCCCATGCCGGGCAAACTGAATAAACCCTCCGGAAAACATTGTTTCCGAGGGGTTTAATCTTAGTAGTTGATATAAGGAAATCCTGTCATTCGTTCAATCCAAAGGCCACGTAAAGTTTGCCGGGATAATCTTCGTAGGTCCCTTCCATCAAAACGCCGCCTTCCGTTTTTTCCAGGATCTTTTCCAGGTCTTTTACATTATTGACTTCCTGGTTGTTGACAGCGGTGATGATAAAGCCCGGCTTGATCTGTGTCTGGCTCTTCAGGATACCCGATGAAAGGGATTCAATTCTCACTCCCCCTTCAATGCCGAGTTGATTTGCTTCAGCGCGGGACAGGTCTCTAAATGTAGCTCCCATCCGATCCATGATATCCATCTCGTTGCTTGCAAGGATCTCTTTCGTCCCTTTCCTGTTGGAAAGTACCACATCGAAGTTCATTTCCCTGCCGTTGCGGTCGACAACCACCTTCACTTCATCACCGGGACGATGTATACCTACCTGCTCAAGCAAGTCTGCTGTGTTGTTCACGTCAACCCCGTTGACAGAGGTGATCACATCGCCTTCCTTCAAACCGGCATCAGCTGCCGCGCTTGTTGCCATGAGGCTGTCGACATACACGCCTTCAGCGGTCTTCAGGTTTTCAGCTTCAACAAGATCGCCGCTGATATCGCGGATCAGGATACCCAGGTAACCACGCTGAACCATACCGTATTGTAAGATGTCTCCCACAACTTTATTAACGATGCTCACGGGAATGGCAAATCCATAGCCGGCATAGGAACCTGTAGGACTGGCAATTGCAGTATTGATGCCGATTAGTTGTCCGTTCAGGTCAACAAGTGCACCACCACTGTTGCCCGGGTTAATCGCCGCATCGGTCTGGATAAAAGCCTCGATGGCGGACTGGTCATTGATGATATTAATATTCCTGCCCTTGGCACTGACAATACCTGCGGTGACCGTTGCATCCAGGTTAAATGGATTGCCAATGGCAAGGACCCATTCCCCCACTTCAACATTTTCAGGATCCCCCACAGGAATCGCTGGCAGGTCATCTGATTTGATCTGCAATACGGCCAGGTCAGTGGAAGGATCTGTTCCGACTACTTTGGCCTTGTATACCTCGTTGTTATGCAATGTAACATCGATTTCTGTAGCCTGTTCCACCACATGATTGTTGGTTACGATGTATCCGTTTGCGCTCATGATCACACCGGAACCAGTACCCTTTTGTTCAAATTTTCTTGGCGCAGGTTGCTGGGGTTCATTGTTTTCCGGTTCCCCGTAGAAATGCCTGAAAAATTCTTCCAGTGGATTCCTTCGATCGAAAGAATAGGGCGTACGCCCTGTAACTTCCCGGGTGCTGGTAATGTGCACTACACTGTTCATCACTCCTTTTGCTACACCTGTGAAATCCAGTGGTACCAACTCACCGTCTTCCTCCACTGTATAAACGGCACGATGCGCAGGCACCAGTTGCTGATTGTCTCCGGATACCGCTTCCGGGTGTTCATTCAGATCAAATAACAAAAAAGCTCCAATAGTGAGCACGCTACCCAGAATTGATGGTATCAAAATATTCAAAAACTTTTTCATATTATGCTCCTCCTGTTTTGTTGTAAATATGATTGGTTTTCAGATTACTCAAATTCATATGCCTCTCCTACCAACCGATCAAATTTAATACCAGCAACAGGCTTAATTCTAATCTGAAGCGCTCAACCATCTGCACGATTTACTAAGAAAGGTAAGAATGCATTGAATGGATATGTTTCATCAATCTCATCCAGCCAATGTACGTGCATTCCGGTCCCCAGAATTGTGAAATAATTCTACAACTTACCTGGTTTCGAACTGGTAGTTCATCATTGAAAATCAATGAAAATTAAATATTGCATGCCTGCTAAATCCTCTGCTATGTAATTGATTTTTTATATGGTTTATGGTGCACTTCATAACAAATCTGCTGAGTTTGGCATAAATTTTTCCCCTTATAAGATACATCGGCACATAGCAATCTCTGACAAAAAACAAAATTATATGAAACGGAGTTTACACAATCTGAAAGGCTATACAATTGAAGCAATTGATGGTCCAAAAGGAAAAGTTAAGGATTTCCTGTTTGATGAGGAAACCTGGATCGTACGCTATGCCGAAGCTGATTTCGGAAACCTGTGGAAAGAGAAAAAGGTGCTGATACCCAAAACTTTTATTAAGGATCCCGAATGGACCAATAAACACTTCCCAGTAAATCTGACACGGGAAGATATCGAATCCTGTCCGGGCATTGATCAGAAAACTCCTGTTTCGCGGGAGTACGAGATAGAAATGAGCAAATATTACCAGTTGGAATATTATTGGCCAACCACGGGCTATACTTCCTATGCAGGCGCAGACTTATATTATCCGGCGCGTCCCATCAACCCACCTGCTAAATTGGCAGAAGAAGATGAAATGGAATCAAAACTTCGTAGCTTCAATGAAATAATAGGTTACAGGATACGAGCCACTGATGGAAAAATGGGCCAGATTCATGATATCCTGGTAGACGACGAAGACTGGCAGATTATCTATGTGATCATCGATACCAGCAATTGGAAACCATGGAGCAAGAAAGTCATCCTCTCCATTGAATGGATGGATACAATTAGTTACAGGAATAGCGAACTGAATATAAATCTTAACTCCGACCAGATTAAAAATGCGCCTGAATTTGATCCCAAGCATCCCATAGAAATGGATTATGAGAAAGCATTAGCGGAATATTATGATCAGATTATCAATTGATTCCTGATATTTTAACCACCACCGGCTTATTCGAACGCTTTCGCGTTTTCATGAGCTCGCTCTTTCAGAGCTCGGTTCGAACCCGGGTTCTCATCCCGGGAACCAGCCTTAAGGAAAAAAGCCGCTAAACTGTTGTCATACAGCTTATGCGGCTTCTTTATAAGTGACCCCACCGGGATTCGAACCCAGATCGCAAGAACCGGAATCTTGTATTCTATCCGTTGAACTATGGGGCCAAATACTTTTGGCTAACTAATGTAACAATATCTTTTAAATCCCACCGGGATTGCTCGCCGCTATCGCGGTCTCGCGAGCTCGTCGTCCTGCGGCCTCCTCGGTTCGAACCCAGATCGCAAGAACCGGAATCTTGTATTCTATCCGTTGAACTATGGGGCCGTCATACGGACGGCAAATTTAAGGAATATTTCTAACATATTGGGATATGTTTTCTGAAGATGGTTCCAAAATAGTCTATAATGCCTGTGAGAATGACAATATGTTAAATCCAATACATATCGGTGGTAATGATCATGGTTCGACTCCTGTTATTTTGACGACAATTGGATTGTTCCATTTGCGATCATTGTAAATCCGTTGGGCACGCGTAATGGTCAATTCCAACCCATCATCTGTTTGCTTCATCAGGGGGGCAGGATCAACACCCGGATTGTATTCCAAAACCTTTCCGTTGTGCCCTAAAACTGAAATACTGCTTGATGGGGTAGTTCTGAACTTGGAAATATGAAATACTTTTCGCGTTCCGAATCTCCAATTATCTTCATCTATAAAAACATAAGCCGTCCTTTTGTCCCGCGATGTCAGGAACCACATATTGTCTTCTTTAACGGTATGATGGGGAATGGTTTGCTCAAAAGCCTCCTGGTTGATGAACATCCACAAAGAGATTTCATTTAATATGCCCAGCTGTTCCGGGGGAAAGTTACCCAGTTCGTCGGGACCAAAGTTCAACAATAAATTCCCACCTTTTGCCCTGATATCAATGAGTTTTAGTATGGCTTCCTTTGCAGATTTGTAATGTTCGTTGGTCGGCCTGTATTGCCACTGGTCACCAAGCGTATAGCAGGCTTCCCAGGGTGAAGGGATTGGACTGTCCGGAGTAAACTGCTCCGGGGTTTCCATAGCGCCGCGTGTCACCACAACATCCGGATTGATTTCCCAACATACTTTTGCCAACTCGGTCTTTGCATACTGTTCCCTGCCATCAAGAAATACAATATCAATCGTACCATACTGCGTCATGAGTTCCCGCATTTGCGCTTTCACAAATGCATTCAATGCAGGATTCCCGCTTGCAAGGGCCTCTTTCCGGTCTCTCGAGATAAGCGTTCCCTGTTGATACAAAAAATGAAAATCATCTGGAGAAAAGTACAGTCCCACCGCCAGTCCTGCTTCCCTGGCTGCTTCAATCAGCATTTTTGTGATGTCTTTTCCATAGGGACTGTGCATGATACCAAAATCTGTAGTCTTCGTATCATACATACAATAGCCATTGTGGTGCTTCGTAGTGAACACCATGTATTTCATGCCGGCCTGTTTGGCAGCATCTGCCCATTGCCTTGCATCGAAATTTACAGGATTGAAAGTTGTGGGGAGTTCATTCACATACTTTTCAAGATACTGCTCTGAAGCACCAACCATGCTGTGACTTATCACCATACCAAGCTGAACATCCATGCTCCAATGAATGAACATACCGAATCCAAGTTCAGTAAACCATTTTTCCCTTTCGGGTTTGTTAAGGTTCAGCGGGGATGCTTCCTGGGCATATACCGCAGATGACAACACAAAAATAACAAGTAAAGCGCTGATTTTCTGTGAATATGTAGATTTTTTTCTCATGATGAAGTCCTTAATGATTACCTATGACTTAAAAATTCATCCAGCATGTGATACTGAAAGAGATCCACAAAATAGATAATTTTTGATGTGAAACCTTCATCATTAGGAATAGATATTTCAGCAGAGCAATGACAAAAAAACATGAACCGAAATCGCCATGGCGATGAGCTCAGCGAAGCTAATATATGGTATGGAATGTAAGGACGTTCGATGAAGGTTCGCCGAGCACCTTTATAATATAAATGTTCTGCGAGGCAACT
>CAYOSB010000292.1:0-326 GCA_964406495.1 uncultured Bacteroidaceae bacterium
TCCTTTGTTGAAAAGGAACATTTCAAGCTGCTGTGACGTGTTTGCTTTCAGATCCCTGTTATATACCACTGGCGGCTCGCCAATTTGCCGCAGCCAGCGGCTGAATCCATTGTCCTTTTCCTCACCTGCCAGGTTATACAGGCCAAGCCAAAACTTCCATCCAAACACCTCCTTATTCGGCTTCTGTTTAACATAATTCCTGAATTCTTCCTTTGGGATTTCGCTGCTGCTGTCATCTATCTTGTAACTGTCCAGTAGATACTCATTCTCCTGCAGGTGACGGGCTGGATTACATGAATGTGTGATCATCACCGCAACAATCAACA
>CAYOSB010000292.1:336-4886 GCA_964406495.1 uncultured Bacteroidaceae bacterium
TTTGCATCTATGGTGTTCGTGTTCAGTTACTGCAACCAGTGCAAAAGTAGTAATTAAAAATTTATGGATTGTGGGCAAAAACAGAATGTCATCAACACGATCCTAACCATGACTTTTAGAAGATTCAGGTTGAATTATGCTATCTTTGACACATGCTTTCCAGGAACCAGCAAAAACTGATCAGGTCGCTGCACCAAAAAAAACAACGTGAGAAACATGGCCTGTTCCTCATCGAAGGTAACACCATTATTACCGACCTGGTCCGATCCGGACAAATACATCCCGGGAACCTGGAAATCCTCGCTGCCACTCCCCAATGGCTGGATCGTGGCATAGTACAAGACCCCGGGCTTTCAAGACTGGTTGTACCGGCTGACCCTGCTGTACTGAAAAGCCTCTCCGGGCTGGTCTCTCCCCCTGAGGTGATTGCGGTCCTCAGGATGACTTCGGTGGTGCATTCAGCATCCTCACCGGACCCCTCTCCGAAGTCCTCCCCGGTCAAGTTCCCGGTGAATTCGCCGGAGACTGCGAAACCGCCAGAGCTTTTATCAACGCCCTCGAAACATTTATCGAAGGATGCTTCAGCACTTTTTCGGCCGGAACAATTGCGTGAGGGTGTTACCCTGGTTTTTGAATCCATCAGGGATCCTGGAAACCTGGGTACGATCATCAGGACAGCAAACTGGTTCGGGATCAGGAATATCATCTGTAGTCCGGACAGCGTGGATACTTATAATAATAAGGTGGTTCAGGCCTCCATGGGGGCGGTCCTCAGCACCCGGCCAATATATATGGAACTTACACGACTGTTCGATGCGGCCGGCAGGTTCAACATACCTGTATACGGCACCACTATGGATGGAGCGGACTTTTACGATACACCTGTCAGGGTACCCGGACTCATCGTTTTTGGAAATGAATCGCACGGGATCAGCACATCCCTGGAGTCGTACTTCAGGCAGAAAATACGGATACCGGATTTCCCCGCTGGCACCCCAGGAACAGAATCACTGAATGTGGCAACATCCGTGGCGGTTGTATGTGCAGAGATCAGAAGGAGACAACGATGACAGTACCTCCTGTCTTATTCAAAATGGAAATTCAACATGATAATGAAGCTGCGGATGCCGTCGATCGAGTTGACGTATGCGAAGGCATCGTCCCTGTAACTTTCCGGAACCAATATATTACGTAAGCCCATGGCAAGCTTGATCTCGGTAGAATACTTGAAGTACTGCAGGTACTGGTCGATACCAAATCCTACTTCCAGGTAAAAATCGCTGTTTTTGACAAGGATCATGTCGTCTCCTTCCGGATCGAACGACGATTTGGCCGACATGTCCAGCCGGTAGCTGATCCCTCCGATCACGTAGGGTCGGTAATTGTTTACCCGTTCCGACCTGTATTTCAGCAGCAAAGGGAAATCCAGGTAGCTGGACCCGATGGTCATTTTCTGGTATGCGTTACCCGAGATGTCGTAGGTAGCCACTTCCCAGGTATCAGGATCAAAATAGACCATATCCCTGGATCCCAGGTTAATTCCAGGCAGGAATCGCAGGTTCCAGTAATCTGAAAGCCGGAGGTCCGATACAATATTCACCTGGAAGCCTGCAGGCTGAAAGCCGATCACATCTGCATGCAGGTAGTCGTTTGCACCTGTATTCCGTTTGATGGCATAATCCATGGAATTCAGTCCCACAGTGAATCCCCAATGCAGTTTCTTATAGTCGAAGGCCGGCAGGTTCCGGGGGCGCTTCTCCTGTGCAGACAATACTGAAGCGGAGACCAGCAGGATGAATATAAATGTAATTCTTTGCATAGTGTGTAAACGGAGCAAAGATAGAAAATAGTATGATACCATCGGACTTGCTAGCGTCTTTCAATAGCGTCGGAGTGTCTGGATCATCAAGTTCAAGAACAAGGCCTCGCCTGCCATCGTACCTATGTACGGGCGCCTGCGCCATAGCTTCGGCAACGGTGCACGGGCAAGGCACCGCCTGCCTTAGTACCTAAGTACGGGCGCCTGCGCCATAGCTTCGGCGACGGTGCACGGGCAGGGCGCGTAAAAATATTAAGACGCAGTATACTAAAGTATTCGAGGAATTATGATTTTTGCAGTAACGCAGTTACCGGACTTTATGGACGGACACTTGCTAGCTTTCCATGAGTTTTCCGAGGGCATGCTCAAAATCACGGGCATAATCGGTGATAAAGCCAAAAGAACTGTCATCGACCCGCAATTCCTGCTTGGTGACATGGCCCAATGCGGAGAAGGGAAACTCCTGTTCCATCATGAAATCGAGAAATGCGGTTTCGGCCTTTTCAGATACACTGACCACGATCCTGCTCTGAGATTCACCAAACAAGAATGCATCGGATCGCACCTCGGCAGGCAGTGTGATATCAAAACCAAGATAATTGGGCAGGCAACACTCCACCAGCGCAACGAATAAACCGCCAAGCGAGACATCGTGGGCAGAAAGCACCAATCCATCACGGATCATCGTGTGCATAATGCGCTGTAATTTTATTTCGTGGTCCGGATCAAATTCCGGGGCAGCGGTCTCTTCCACCAGGTGGATGGCTGACAGGTACTCCGATCCTGACAGGTCGTTACTGGATCTCCCCAGCATGTAGATCATATCACCCTTGGACCGGAATCCAATGGATGTCATATCTTCCTGGCTTTCAATGATACCTACCATGCCAATTACAGGGGTAGGTTGCACGGAAACCGACTGGTTATCCTTCCGTGTGACATTATTGAAGCTCACATTACCACCAATCACCGGGATCTGCATCTGTTCTGATATCTGCCTGATTCCTTTTACACTCTCTGTGAAATCGTGGTAGACATTCAGGTCGCCCGGGTCGCCAAAATTGAGACCATTGGTAAGTGCCAATGGCTTACCCCCTGAACAAACGATATTCCTGGCCGCTTCTGCCACTGCGATCATGGTTCCTTTCCGTGGCTCCCTCCTGACATACCTTGAGTTACCATCGACGCTCATGGCGATCAGTTTTTTACTTTCCGGTAAAGAGAGCACCCCTGCGTCTGAAGGGAAAAATGCCCCGATATTGGAGAGTCCTGCCATAGTATCAAATTGTTCATATATATATCTCCTGGAGGCCACATTCGGGTGAACGATCATGGTCCTGGCCACCTCTTTCAGGTTTCCGGGAAAGGGTACTTCATCGGCACTCACTTTCACGATTTTTCGTCCCGGATCCTTCATGTTCCGGATATACACGGGGGCACCGCCTCCCCTTACGAGTGAAGCAACCGGCAGATCACAAAGCTGTTTTTCTGCCTGTTGCACCACCAGTTTTCCATGGTCCGTTACCTCCCCGATGGTCGTATGCAAAATCTCCCATTTAGCTGCAATCTCTTTGAATTTATCCAGGTTTTTGGGATGAATGGAGATCAGCATCTGTTCCTGGGATTGTGATAGCAGAATGTCGATCGGATCGAGTCCTTCTCTCATTACCGGGATCCTGTCAACCACTATCTTCACCCCTTTAGATCCGCGATAAGCCATCTCAGAAGCGGCACACAACACACCACCGGCACCGATGTCCTGCATTGCGCTGATCAACCCGGTCTCATTCATCTCCAGAAGACTGTCACACAAAATCTTTCCTGAATAGGGATCAGCAAGCTGGGTTTCAGGAATCAGGTGTTTCATTTTCCCGGAGAAGGGAGTGGAGGCAAAACCGGCGCCATGTACTCCACTGCCTGAAGTCTTTCTGCCAATAAGCACCACCAGGTCTCCCTTATTCTTAAAAGAAGCAGTAATGATCCTGTCTTTTTTGACCAGTCCGACCGCCATCAGGTTGAGTAATGGATTGTAAGCATAACTGTTATGGAACAAAATCTCTCCACCTACCACCGGTACTCCGAAACTATTCGAATAGCTACCCAGCGCGCGGATTACTTTTTTTACCGAGTCGCGCAATTCCGGCGCATGCAGGTCGCCAAAACGCAGGATATTCAACTGGGCCGCGGGCCTGGCCCCCATCGCCACGAGGTCCCTGAGAACATTCCCCACACCAACGGCTGCCTCACTGGGATTGACGGCAGTGGGATGGTTGTGGGATTCCATCTTGACTACACAGGCGAGGTCCCCGTCTATATCTATGATCCCGGCATTCTCCGCACCCGCCTTGATCCGTACATTTTCTCCATTCACGGGCAAGTCCTCGATCCACCTGACAGAGCTCTTGTAGGAAATATGTTCCGACCACATTGCAGCAAACATGTTCAGCTCGATAGCATTGGGCTTCCTGCCAATCAATTGATCGATCGAATTGATCTCATCCGTGGTGAGGAATACTTTTACCTGCTGCTGATGTATTTCATTCCTGGTGCTCATAACTAGATTCTTTAAAACAAATATAATTTATATCGTGAAACCCGCATCATTGGGCATGGAAATTTCAGTGGTCCAATGACAACAGGCGATGTAAATATTTTGATTTGTCGGACAGCATCATATTTCACAAGTATAAATTTTGGTTATAGTATTAATTTACAATATATTATAAACTTC
>CAYOSB010000293.1:0-4817 GCA_964406495.1 uncultured Bacteroidaceae bacterium
TTGAAATCATCCTTGGTTAATCCGGCCGCAGCCACATCAATCCTGAATCCATCATGCTCTTCAACAATGTTTACCGCAGGTGTCGAAGCAAAACCACGTCCGTAATATCTCTGCGAAACCCTGTCATTGAAAAAATCATCCCTGTATGCAGGTGAATAACAATTTCTATACTTTGCAATCATTTTTATGTCCTCCTAAATTGTTTTTATTTGACTTAAATTCTGAATCCATATGATCAATTTGCATGCCGCTCCATTTACTATGTCATTTTGTCTGTTGCTGCATGCAATTTCATGTCATTATGTCGCTAATAATCATCGAAGACCCGTCAATTAAGCAGGAAGACGGTATAAGTAATCACAAGGAGCGTATATAGCTGGATGGAGTTGTTAGAACGACCTATGTTTCCAGGAGCGAAAATAAAAACTTAAAATTTTTCCGGAAATTTTTGCTGAATGGCGGCATGCATTTGCGACAGTGCGGTGCCGATCACGCTGCGGGGTGCAGCAATATTCATGCGCAGGTATTGCGAACCGCCTGCACCAAACCTGGGGCCATCCACCAGTGCCAGGTTGGCATCGCGGACCATCATATTCATTAATGCTTTATCGTCAAGTCCCAGCGCACTGAAATTGATCCATGCAAGATAAGTGGCTTCCAGTGGTGATACACGGATTCCCGGGAGGTGTTTCTCCAGGAATTGTTGAATGAACAGGTAGTTACCTTCCAGGTAATCCAGAAGTTGTTCCAGCCAGTCATCGCCCTTATTATAAGCTGCTTCGAGTGCCACGAAACCGAAGATATTTCCCCCTCCGATGTGGATATCTTCCAGGATCTTTTCATATTTCTTCTTCAGCACAGGGTCCTCGATGATCACAGCAGAGGTATGCAGCCCGGCCAGGTTAAAGGTTTTGCTGGGAGCGACACAGGTGATGGTTCGTGCGGCGATCTCTTTTCCAAGGCTGGCAAGGGGGATATGCTTATGTCCGAACAGCAACAGGTCTGAATGTATCTCATCGCTGAGCACGAGCACATCATATTGCACTGCAAGGTCGGCAAGACGCTGCAACTCGTCCCTGTTCCACGCCCTTCCCACGGGATTGTGCGGATGACAAAACATCATCATCCTGATGCCCGCGCGAAATTTCTCTTCCAGGTCATCAAAATCAATACGATACTCCCCCGCATGGTCCACAAGCTGGTTATTGACCAGCACCCTGCCGTGGTTTTCTATGGAGGAAAAGAAAGGAAAATAAACAGGTGATTGCACCAGGATCTTATCTCCGGGCTCGGTAAATCCCAGTACACTAAGCACCAGGGCAGGCACAACACCCGGGCTGAAATCGATTTTTCCGGGATCCACTTCCCATCCATGCCTGCGGGAAAGCCATCCTGAGATGGCCTCATAGAAACGTTTTGGTCTTACAGTATACCCATATACTTCATGCTCCGCGCGTTCAATAATAGCCTCCTGCACAAAATCGGGTACGGCAAAATCCATATCCGCTACCCACATAGGCAGCACATCCTCCTGTCCGAACAGGGGTTTCAGGATATCATATTTTACCGAATCCGTTCCTTTTCGCTCTATTACCCTGTCAAAATCGTAATTCATCATTTCTAGTCTGGTCTTTTTTCTTATTCATAGAATGCCTCAACACCCGGATAGTTCATGGATGTTACGGCTTTTTCGGGAGAAAGCACAAAATACTCCACGCTGGCATCTGCACAAAGGACCTGTTTCCCGTTGAATAACTTTACCCCGATCGTGGCAATTCTCCCGGAATGCTCCTTCAGCCTGGCACGAATGGTCAGGGGACCTTCATTCACAAGCACAGGTCTTCTGAACCTTGAAGAAAGCCGCGAAGTGACTCCTCCTGTTTTGAGTTTGATAAACACAACCCAGCTGGCAATCTCATCCATCAGGGTGGCCTGCACCCCTCCATGGACAATGTTGATGTACCCCTGGTAATGGGGATCCGGATCCCACATGGAAATGATCTCATCTCCATCCTCGAAAAAAGTCATACGAAGTCCGTGGTTATTGTCCGAGCTGCAGCCAAAGCAGAAATAATCCGGAAGATCTTCGAATGGATTGCTGAGTTTTCTCATAATTCAATGATTTACGGGAAATTTCAAATTTAATATTTATAAATTGCGCCGGGCAATAATTCCTTCTTTTATCATTTATGGTGCATCCAAAAAAACACCTTGGACAACACTTTCTTACCGATCCTTCGATCGCGGAAAGGATTGTGGATCTGTTGCCGGAAGAACAGGATATGACAGTCATGGAAATTGGGCCTGGTACAGGGGTATTGACCTCGTTCCTGGTGCAAAAACCATTTAAAAGCTATATTCCTGTGGAGATTGATCATGAATCATTCGTTTTCCTCAGCAATAAATACCCACAGATAAGGGATTCATTATTGCATGCTGATTTTCTGAAGATGGCGGATCAACTGTTTCCTTCGTCATCCTTCCACATCATTGGCAACTTTCCGTACAATATTTCCAGTCAGATCTTTTTCAGGATACTCGAACACAGGGAACATGTAAAATCCGTCGTATGTATGCTGCAGAAAGAGGTTGCCGACAGGATTGCTGCACCCCCCGGTTCCAAAACCTATGGAATTCTCTCTGTGTTGTTACAGGCGTTTTATTCACCCAAATACCTGTTCAGCGTAAAACCTGGCTCATTTTTCCCACCACCCAGGGTTCATTCTGCAGTGATCACGCTTGAACGCAACAATACGAAGCAGCTGAATTGTGACGAAAAATTATTTTTCCGTATCGTAAAAACCACATTCAACCAGAGACGCAAGACCATACGTAACTCCTTAAAAACAATTTTACTAACTTTGGGTGACGAAAATGAATTTCTCTCGAAGCGACCTGAACAACTGGGGGTCGGGGAATTCATTGAATTAACAAATTTTGTAGCATCGCGGATGTAAAACATCTACAGTTGTTTAGATCATGAAACTCGAACTCACCAGGGAATATATCAGCGAATTGAGGGCGATCATCGCAGCCAGGGATGACAAAGCAGCACTGGCTATGATTGATGATCTGCACCCGGCTGATATTGCTGAGATCTATGAAGAGCTCACCATAGAAGAGGCGAAGTACCTGTATATGATTTTGGATCCGGAGCTGGCCTCTGATGTGCTGGTCGAACTGGAAGAGGATGACCGGGAACAGTTTCTGAAGGCCCTGCCGGCCGAAGAAATCGCCAGTCAGTTCATCCATCACATGGATTCTGACGATGCGGCAGACGTGATCGCCAACCTGGATGATATGCTGAAGCAGGAGGTGTTGAAGCAGATCACAGACATCGACCAGGCCGGTGATATTGTTGACCTCCTTTCCTACGACGAAAATTCCGCAGGAGGCCTGATGGCCAAGGAGCTGATGAAGGTGAATGAGAACTGGAGTCTCACCACCTGTCTCCGGGAGATGCGAAAACAGGCAGAGGAGGTGGAAGACCTGTTTTACATCTATGTCGTGAATGATGACAATGTACTTACCGGGATCGTATCATTAAAAGCTATGCTTATCGCTACCGGTAGCACGATCATTAAGGACATATATGAAAAAGAAGTGCTGTTTGTACGCACAGACACATCTTCTGAAGAGGTGGCGCAGATCATGGAAAAATACGACCTCGTTGCCCTGCCGGTAGTGGATAGCATCGGGCGGTTGCTGGGAAGGATCACTATCGATGATATTGTAGACGTGATCCGGGACGAAGCAGAAAAAGATTACCAGATGGCTTCCGGTATCTCTTCAGATGTGGAAACTACTGACTCCCCCCTTCGGCTCTCACGGGCGCGCCTGCCATGGTTAATTATCGGGTTGATCGGTGGCGTGCTCGTAGCAGCACTGATATCACAATTCGAAGGAGATATTAAACTGAATCCTGAAATGGCCTTTTTCATCCCACTTATTGCCGCCATGGCAGGAAATGTAGGGATTCAGTCTTCAGCAATCATCGTTCAGGGCCTTGCAAGCAATAGCCTGGGACTCGAAAGCACTTTTAAAAAACTGCTGAAAGAGTTTTTTGTAGCACTCATGAACGGACTGATTCTCTCAGTGTTACTATTGGGATATAACCTGCTCCGTGGACAGGGTCAGGCACTCACCTATACCGTGAGTATTTCACTGTTTGTTGTCATTATTTTCGCTGCAATCTTCGGCACCCTTATTCCGCTGTTGCTCGATAAGGTCAAGCTGGATCCGGCCCTGGCCACCGGACCATTTATCACCACCACCAACGACATTATGGGATTGTTCATTTACTTCCTTATGGGAAGGATCCTCTATGATGTATTTACGGTCATCTGAGCACAAGTCGCAATGGAAAAAATGTGCGGTCCCGGGTATCATGATAGATTGATCCTAAGTGTTAACCCCTGATCCTGCGCGCCTTGTATCAATACGAATTACACAAGGGTAACATGATATATTTATCATAAGTGTTAACCCCTGGTTAAAAAGTAGTATTGATCGCCACCACGGGGTTCATACGTGCCGCCTGCCACGCCGGTGCAAATCCGCTGATCAGTCCGATTGCGGAAGAGATGCCCAGTCCGAGCAAAATGTTCCCCAGGGTCAGGTACATGGTAAAGTCACTCGCCAGGTTGATGATCAGCGTGCCCAGTCCAATGATGAGCAATCCGGCAATCCCGCCCAGCAGTGAAAGAATGATGGATTCTACCAGGAATTCCATCAGGATGAATCAGTTTTTGGCACCTATGGCCTTCTCTATTCCTATAATATGGGTACGCTCCTTTACCGACACAAACATGATATTT
>CAYOSB010000294.1:0-4815 GCA_964406495.1 uncultured Bacteroidaceae bacterium
ATGGAAGAAATATTACAAACGGTTCCCCGGCAAAAAGCCTGAGCAATCCGGTCGCCGCCGCGAAAAAATTATCTTTTTTGTACGCAGCTGCAGTTTCCCCGGTCATCTGATTTATTGTACATGTATCTGAAACAGGAAGTACTTAAACAGCCTGTGATATTAAGGTAAAAAGTTAAATGATACACAGTAAGATATGGATATACAAATAGTTGAAGCTACCGGGAAGAATGCCATGAATTATTTCATCAGGTTTCCGAAAGAGCTGTACCGGAACGATCCTTATTATATAGTTGAACCGGAGGGTCTGCAACGGGAGTTACTTTCGAAAAAAAATCCATTTTTCAAACATTCTTCGGCACGGTTTTATATTGCAATTGCCGGTGGCAGAATAGCGGGGAGGATTGCCGCCATTGCAAACACGGTCCACAACCAGGTGTATCATGAAAAAACAGGTTTCTTTGGTTTTTTTGACACCATTGAATCTTACGAGGTAGCCAGAATACTGCTCGATCAGGTCATGGAAATTCATAACCGGGCTGGGATGGACAGGCTCATCGGCCCCACCAATTTTACTACCAATGATGCTTGTGGAGTACTGGTATCCGGGTTTGACAAACATCCGGTGGTGGGGATGCCATATAACAAACCCTATTACAATGATTTCCTGGTCCGATATGGTTTTGAGAAGGAGATGGATGTGTCTTCCTGCCATTTTGGAGCGGAAATCATAGAGAAGCCCTATTTTGGAAGAAGTGTACAGGCGAACGCTGGAACACTTCAGCACAAGGGAATCAGCATTCGGACTATCAACTATAAGCAACTGGAGAGTGAAGTTGCCGGGATGCGAGAAGTATACAACACGTCCAACAGAGATAACTGGGGATTCATTCCATTGAACCAGGAGGAGTTCCTGTATATGGTGAGGCAATTGAAGAAGTTTGTGCCGGAGGAATTGATATTTATTGCTGAAGTGGAAGGTAAGCAGGTTGGATTCCTGGTGACCCTGCCGGATATGAACCAGGTATTCAGACGTATCCCTTCGGGAAAATTATGGCCTTTCGGATTCATTCAATACCTATGGCACAAACGCAAGATCACCAGGGTACGGATCATTATGCCGAGCATCCTGAAGGGATACCGGAACCAGGGGATCGATCTGGCCATGTATGAACAATTAAGGCAGAATCTCCTCCGGCTGGGGTACAGGGAAGGAGAGACATCGACTGTGGAGGGAAACGATCCTGTGATGCATTCCATTTTTCAGAAAACGGGTCTGGAAAGAAAGAGTGAATACAGAATATATCGACGAAATATATAATGCAGGAACCTCAACAGAGTTTGCAAATCCTGTTATAAAGCCGAAGAAGAACAGCGGGATGTGCATTGTGATGCCTAGAACCTGATCCCCATCACCAGCACATCGTCGATCTGCTCAGTACCTTGCATCCATGATTCAAAAGTGGATTCCAGGATTTCTTTTTGGTCGATCATTGGCAAATCGGAATTTTTCAATAACATTTTCCTTAATCGACCTGTATTGAATTTCTTGTCATGTTTTCCTCCGAACTGGTCGCTGTATCCATCGGAGAGCAGGAAGATCACATCCCCCTTTTTGATTTTTAATGTATGGCCGGTAAATTCCTTTTTTTCAGGAAAATAACCGATGGGCATCCGGTTGGGTTTTATGATGTGCAGCTCTTCATCCCTGACCAGGTAAAGCGGACTGTTCGCCCCGGAATAGTTCAGCTCTCCGGTCTTCCTGTTGTAAATACACATGGCGATATCCATCCCGTCATCGGTATTATTGTGCGAACCTGATTGTGAAAGTGCATTCGTGATCATGACACGGAGTTGGTTCAGTATGCCACTGGCTGTAAGTATTTTCTTCCTGCTCTTCGTGATCTCATTTAAGAAAGAATTTCCCAGCATGCTCATGAATGCACCTGGAACGCCATGACCTGTACAGTCAGCTACCGAGAAGATCACCTGGTCATCACGTTCCGTGATCCAGTAAAAATCACCACTCACAATATCCCTGGGTCTGAAGAAGATGAAATAATCACCAAAAGCAGCTTCAAATAATTTTGGTGATGGAAGAATCGCCCGCTGGATTCGGCTCGCGTAAGTAATGCTGGCGGTGATCGAATCCTTCTGCACTTCGATCTGCTTCTTCTGTTCACTGATCTCAATGGTCCGCTCATTTACCTTTTCTTCTAGGATCGCCTTATCGCGCTTGATCTTACGCTCACGCAGATAGAAGAACACATATAATATGATCACCAGGATCGGGCTTAAAGAAAGATAGAACCAGGACTGTTGGTAAAAGGGCGTTTTAATACTAATATACAACGCCCTGGCCGGACTGATCTCCCCAAGCACATTGCGGGCCCGGACATAGATTGTGTACTCTCCTGATTCCAAAAACAGGTTCAATTCCGGCGAATCACTCCACTCCGACCAGTCTTCCATGCGGTTCTCGATCCTGTATTGAAAAAGGACTTGCTCATTGCCCGGGAAAAAAGGTGCACTCAAAAGAATATGCAAAGGCGTCTGTTCAGGTAAAAAACCAAGACTGGACAGATTTGCATAGGTCCCTGTTGCATCACGTATATATTCAACATTTACATTAAATGAGCCATAGGAATGCTCAAATATTCTGTCAGATAAATTAAATAAACGTTCATTTTCGTCTATGATCCAGTAATCCCTGTCAGGATCATAGGTCAATGCTGTAATATTCCGGAATAGCCTGAAATGTGATTCATATTGCTGTGCATTACTGCTGTCACTGGCAAAGGCATATAATTGGTTGTCAATTTTCAGCCATTGATGCGCATTATCAGAATGAATGAATTCAATGGAGGCATATTGATCCGGAAGAAAATTGTTTTTATAGGTGAGGAAGGAATCCAGGGTAGCAGCATAGAATTCAATTGAGCTGCTTGAAAAAAGAAAAAGTGTGTCCCTGAGATATTTCAGCTGAAGCTCCTCTGGATAGGGCGATACAAAATCATAGGAATTGATCAGTTTCGGTTCGTGAGATAGCCGGTGCACAGTATTGTATCCGCTGAGCCAGATAAAATGTTGGTCGTGTGTGACACTGAACAGGGGTTCATCAATCAGGTCAGATCTCTTCTCCCTGAGCCAGCCGTTCGGTTGCAGATGAAGGATTTCCAGGCCATCCTCGCTCACCACAAAGTATTTTTCTGCATCAAATTCATGGATGGAACTAATGTTCCTGGAATCCGATAGTCGCACTGCGATGCTATCATTCACCGCATATAAGCCGGAAGAGGATCCGGCAAGCAGCGAGGATGGTGTCGGAAGCAATTGCATGCATCCGCTGTTGATTCCTTTTACTTTTCTGAATACATAACGGATCGATCTTAATTTGCGAACGGTTTTGCTCACATACCGGGGCTTTTGTGCGATATCTTTAGAGGGAGCATCAATATCTTTCAACACTTCATCTACCCCGGGTGCTTCTATCGCATCAGTATCAATCAACATTTCACCTGGCGATTGTTCGGGCTCCTGGTTTCGATGATCCCTGTTAAACAAACGTGCAAAAAAACCTCTTCTCTTGGACGCTGCTTCCCCGGTCTGATCCTCCCCGGTCTGATCTTTCCCGGTCTGTTCTGTGTTGCCCTGGTCCGTCGGGCTTTGCTCCCCTGCTTCCTCTGCACTTGTACCGCTCATGCCTGGATCATCCGGAGCCTCGGATCCACCCGATGCGGATGCCGTTACTGCAGTTCGGGATGAAGCCCCAGTTGTTGTTCCGGAGGTTGCCGGTGGACGTAGTAACGGTTGTTGTTTCATCATGACCTGGGTCAGACTGTAATCTTTGACCTCTTCAAGAAAGAAGATGCCTTCTGTAGTTGCCACGTATAATGTATTGCTGTACCAAATCGTGTTGGTAAGCAAACCCTCCAGTCCCGGATAATTGGTATACTCCCTTACGGGTAGAATGGGATCTACCCTGCATATTCCATACCTGTAGGTGAGCCAGATTCCCCCACTGTGATCTTTACCAATGGCATACACTTCGTCATCCGGCAAACCATTCTGGTAATTCAGAATGGACTGTACATTACCGTTTGCCCGGTTAACGATCAGGGCTCCGCCATAATAAGTTGAGAACACATACAGCGAATCCTCGAGCGCAAGACCGTCTGAGAGACCAAAATTTTTCAGGTAGGTTTCATTGGAAAGGGTGTAATCCTGGAATTCTCGGCCATCAAATAATTTCAAAGTGGCATTGTCAAGGCCAACCAGTACCTGGTCATCATCGAAAGGAAGCCAGAATATGATCTTATCTTCGGCGGTGGATTCTCCTCCCGGAAGCCTCTTCAGTGTATCATTTTTCAGTTCATGCAATCCGGAGGCCCTGATATTTACGAATGTCTCTTTATCAAACACCAGTATTCCCGTAAAAGCATCCTTTTCACCGGCATTGATGCGTTTTTGAAGTGTTTGATCTTCAAGTGAATGAAAGCTAATATGGTTCGCGCCGTAAAAAATTACACTCGAATCTGAAAAGCAAATATTCTCAAGGGACCGGTCCAGCTCTTTTTCGTAAGTGAGCGGTACATATTCAAGGCCCCCTGTGGTGTTGCGATTCAGAATTCCATAATTTCTGTCGGAAAGGACGTATATGTCCCCCGTTTCTTTTGCAGTTGCGATCTCCAGGGGTACATGCGGAAGTTGAACGGACTGCCAGTTCAATCCGTCGAAAACTGTAACGCCCTGTTTATTGGCGAAATACATGGAATGTCCTGTATCCTGGCATACCGACCAGTTTTGTGCTTCAAAACC
>CAYOSB010000295.1:0-505 GCA_964406495.1 uncultured Bacteroidaceae bacterium
GCGCACACTCCTGGCACCTTCGCTTTTCATGATGCTGGCAGCAAAGGTGATGGTGCCTGCGGTATCCACCATGTCATCGACGATCACCACGTTCTTGTCTTTGATGTCCCCGATCGCCTTGATCTCTTCTACCACGTTGGGCTTCTTACGCAGCTTGTAGCAGATCACCATGCTGGCATTCAGGAACCTGGAATAGGCGTTGGCACGCTTCGTTCCGCCCATATCCGGGGCTGCGACAGCCAGATTGGGAAGGTCGAGTGCTTTTATATACGGGACAAACAGCGAAGAGGCATACAGGTGATCCACCGGCACATCAAAAAAACCCTGCAGCTGGTCGGCATGCAGGTCCATGGTCATGATCCGGTCCACACCGGCAGCAGTCAGCAGGTTCGCCACCAGCTTCGAAGTAATCGGCACCCGCGGCTGGTCCTTCCGGTCCTGGCGCGCGTAACCGTAAAACGGCAGCACGGCCGTGCGCCGCGCCGCCGAGGCCCGCCGCGCCGCG
>CAYOSB010000295.1:515-4813 GCA_964406495.1 uncultured Bacteroidaceae bacterium
AGGTTGGCCACCAGCTTGGCGCCGATAGAAGCACGTGGACGGTCTTTCCTGTCCTGCCTGGCGAACCCGAAATAGGGAATCACCGCCACCACTTTATAGGCAGATGCGCGTTTGGCTGCATCAATCATCATCAGCAGTTCGATCAGGTTGTCCCCGGGAGGGAAGGTCGACTGGATAATAAACACGGTGTGTCCGCGTACACTCTCATCATATGCTGGCTGAAATTCGCCGTCGCTGAACTGGTAGATACTGGTGCGGCCAAGGTCCTGGCCAAAGCTCGTGGCAATCTTTTCCGCGAGATACATTGAAGCCCTTCCGGAGAAGAATTTGATAGGTGGTTTAACACTCATTGTTCAACGCGCTAAATATGGGTTAGTCAATCGCACACAAAAGTAAGAATATTTATTATTCTGTACCTCTCATCCCCGGACAAATATATTTCAGTGGTGCAAAGTAATTCAGTATATATATATACTAAATGATGGAATAAATACAAAGCACTGATGATAATTGATATGGATAAGGCATTAGAAAGAATTTTATCTTTCAGAAGAATTTTATTTCATTCCATTCCATTATCATTCGTAAATGTACTCACCTGTTTTTCAACTAAAAACTATCCTCATAAGCTGTGATGACAATTTTTCATATTGCTTTTGGATATAATACGCAAATATCTTGAGCATAATTTGACGTAAAATCTTATTTGTTATTTAAAATCAATTAATGAAAGTGTCTATGCTTCATTTATTTAGATTAGTATATTATTTAGAATTGTGTCTTTTTTTGATGATTATTCAAGTTAATTTTGATACCATTTTAACAAGTTACGTTCGTTGGTTAATTTCATATGTTCATACGTATATGTGCATTCTTCAATAAATAAGTCTGAGGATTTAAGGTTTTTCTGACATTTTCTATTCATTTTTTCCATACTACAGAAAATCAAGGTGTTACATGATTTTTGACTATTGATTCTGTCATTTTTTCATCAAGAGTTTAACGGACGAAATCTCCTCTTTAATCAAATTAAACAATCGATTGCCAATTTATCCTTTTGTGTTTTAATATATTTATTAACTGACTATTAGGGTATTAGCCACTTGCAAATTGCTTTTTTAATAATTCATCAATTTGGATATTATGAAATTCCTGAATCTGTTCATGCGAAAAAATATTCTTGTCTCTTTCATGATTGCCTTTGGAATCATTTTTTTTATTTCTGCTAATGCACAGGTAAAGAAAATTCCTCCCGAAACAATCAGTTACCTTAAGAAAAAAGAAGGTGTTTTTCTGGAGAACAAGAATTACAATGTAATGATCCATGGGAAAGGTACCGGCTTGCGGTCCCCCTCTGAAGCACAATGGCAGAAAATTCAGTCAGAAGGCCGCATGTTAATATCTTATGCAACCAAGGATGGTGCCCCTGCAAGTTTTGACAATTCCAAATTCCCCTGGTTCCCTCCCATAGGTAATCAAGGTGCAGAAGGCTCCTGCGTGGCATGGGCAGCTGGGTATTATGTTAAAACCTTTCAGGAAGCACATGAGCATAATTGGGATCTGTCTGGTGAAACCTGGGTTTCTAATGAACCAACCGAATCAGGGCAGGACAAAATCTTCAGTCCTGATTTTATTTACCATCAGATTAATGGTGGAGTAGATAATGGAGCATACTATTTTGATGCGATGTATTTAATGGAGCACATCGGCTGCGCTTCATGGGCTAATATGCCCTATAGTGATATAGACTACACAAGTTGGCCTGGTATTGATGCCTGGAGAGAAGCACCGTTATTCAGATCAGCAACAGGTTTCACATTCATGTATACAAGGCTGGATTCCGAACTGGAGAATCTGAAGCAGATGCTCTCCGATACCAACCTCGTGGTGATCAGCATCGATGCAAATAAATACAGCAATTTATCTGCGAATGATTTATGGACTGATGATAGCTATAACACAAATACGACGAATCATGCAAATACCATAGTAGGTTATGATGACAATTATGGTCCGTATATCGAAAACGGTGTGACACGCTATGGTGCATTCAAGGTGGCTAATTCCTGGGGAACAGGTGGATGGGAGAATGTGACAGATGGTTTTTATTACATCTCTTATGAATGCATGAAAAATGATATAGAATATGTTACATATTTTGAAAATCTTATCAACTATGAACCCCAAATGCTTGCCGTATATAATATCAGTCATGTGAGACGTGGCGATTGCGGGATCTCTTTCGGAATCGGACCTGTAGACGCTCCATACATGACAAAGCATTTTAACGAGGAACAAAATCTTGGTGGAGGGAATCACCCTTTTCCAGCGAATGACATGGCCCTGGATATTACTGAATTTCAACCGTTTTTCACAGGAGTTTCAGATATTCTTTATGAAAAAGTATACGATACCGGTCCATACGGAGGCGAGATGAATCTATTTTCAGTTGAAATTTATGAAGATTATCATTCGGAGATCCCTGTTCAAACATATAATGCAACAGGACTACCTGTTGCAACAGAATATCTGACAGATGTTATTGCGGTCATTCAAACAGATACAGGGAATGCGGAATTAAGTATTTCTCCTTTATCCTTTTCAATGTCACTTCTTTCGAATACAGATACAACCCTGGGCCTTGCAATAAGCAATATTGGTAATGGTATTCTGAATATTGACCTTGCAGTTAGTGGGTTTAATAATTCGGAAACCAGCTGGATAAATGTTACTCCCCAACTGTTCTCTGTTGATCCAGGGAATTCATACACTGCAACTATTCAGATGGATGCGAGTGGATTATTACCTGAAACGTATACTGCAAATATAAATATAGTTAGCAATGATCCTGATGAATCATCCGTGGTGATACCTGTAACTCTTAGCGTTGAACCTGATGCACCGGTTTGTCAGCCCCAATGGTCTGTAGTAAATTACACCAACAGCACCACGGCTTACGGTATAGTAACAATAGATGAGCAGGGGACCGCCGCTTCCACCGGTGACCTGGTTGGTGTATTTGTAGGTGATGAATGCAGGGCAATCGGTGAATGTATTGTAGACAACGGTACAGCGTATGTCACACTTGTCATACAGGGTGAATTGGTAGAAAAAGCAGAGTTCAGGATTTGGGATGCCAGTGAGTGCACGACCATTTATGAAGCGCTGTGCGCCGAAACCAATCCTGGAGGCAGCATTGGATATCCACCCGACTTTTTGATGATTGGTTCTGGTGACGGTTGCGTTGTGGAACAGAGCCTTGTGCTTGAATCGGGCTGGAATCTTATGTCGCTTTATGTTCATCCGGAAGATATGACCACCCCGGGCATATTCGCGCCATTCACTTGTGTAACACAGGTTAAGGATATGACACAGAGTTGGGATCCTGCCCTGGCAGATTTCCTGAACACCCTGGATTCCCTGACTGATGGAATGGCCTATTTTGTAAATTCCTCCTGTCAGCAGACCGATACAGTGATTGGAGAACCAGTTGACGGGGCCACCACTGTAATACCTTTGAAATCAGGATGGAACCTGATAGGCTACCCGTTTGAGCTTCAGAATACAACTACTGCGGCATTCAGTAGTTTGATAGATGCAGGTATATTGGTACAGGTGAAAAACATGACCCAGAGTTATGATCCCACGCTGGCCGATTTCTTGAATACGCTTGAATACATTGAACCGGGTAAAGGTTATCTGATCAATGTAAGCAGTGATGTAGATTTTGTATATCCTGACCCCCCGGCGGCCGCGCAACTTAAATCGGCCACAACTGCAGAAGTTTCAGATCATTGGGAAGTGCAAAGGTATACGCAGAGTATGGTACAGTATGGCAGGGTGACGCTGGACGGACTGCCAGTAGAGCGCGATGCGGTTGTTGGTGCATTTGTAAATGGTGAATGTAGGGGACAGTCTATGGTCAGATCAGCTGAAGGAGAGAGCTATACGACACTGGTCATTCATGGTGAAACAGCTGAACCAGTAAGTTTCCGGCTGTTTATGAATGGTGAAACCTATACATCCGGGACCGGGATCGTGACCGAGCCCGGACTGGTTACCAGGGATATAATGACGTTGAATTTCAGCGGGGATAATGTCACGGGTATGGGCTCAATGACCAAAGACATTGGTCTCAGAGTATATCCGAATCCTGCGGAAGATTACCTGACCATTGATTATGAGCTGAGAGGACCTTCCGATGTAGAGGTGATGATTCTTGATCTGCTTGGGAAGTCCATTTGCATTTACAGGGAGAATAGCAGCACAGGGTCGAACAGGATCACGATTGAGGATTT
>CAYOSB010000296.1:0-4812 GCA_964406495.1 uncultured Bacteroidaceae bacterium
TTCTATATTTATTTACCTCATTATCAACAATTTATCAACTAGGAAACTTCAGTAAGTTATTTTAAGTTTTTGATCGTTTTCTTACAAAGACTAAAAAGCAAGAAATTCAGAAATTAAAGGATTGAGATGTCAGGGAAAGCAAACATTCACATCACAGAGAACCTGGTGAATTTCTATTCAGAAGTAGCGCATACAGGTGGGCTTGATGCGGGAAGCATTGCAGGAATACCCTACGTTAGCAATCAGGCCGGGGGCTGGCCACGGTATTTACTTGGAACGAATGACCTATCAGGCGAAAAAGTAAAACAGATCGCTGCTGCCATGTCAGGTGGCAAGGTCCCCCCGTTTTGGATCATGGAGTCTGCACCAGGGAAAAATACGGAAAAGCTGCTGTCAGCCTCCGGCATTCGACTGATCAACTACTGGACCGGGATGTACCAGGAGGCTTCAAATATAAGAAGCACAGTTCAGCCCTGCCACAACTGTGAATTACACAGACTCTCTGAAAACAGTGAAATTGAGCTGTGGGTGGAGTTGGTGAACGAGGTGATCATGACCTCTTCACAACTCGATACGCAATTGTTCAGAAAATTGCTGTATTCCGGCAAATTTCATTTTTACGGATTATGGAAGGGGGATGATTTCTTGTCTGCAACACTTATATTTGTCCATAACCAGACAGCAGGCCTCTATTTTGTGGCAACAAGACAGGCATACCAGGGAAGAGGATTTGGTACAGCAATCGCCAAATATGCCATGGATGAGGTTAAAGCTGCCGGTGCGGAAAGGTTTGTACTGCATTCCACCCGTGAGGGTTTAAAGCTGTACCAGAATTCAGGATTCCTGACAATGAATCGCTATGATATTTACTGGTTGTTGGGGAAAAGATAAAAGACGCATATGGACGATATCAGAAATAAGATCGAACAGGTTTTTTCAGAAATATTAAAAGTGGATCCACCACTGGACGATGCACTTTCCTCCGGAGATATTCGTGCCTGGGATTCCCTGAATCACATCGTACTGATCAATAAGATCGAGGAATCTTTCGGGATCAGCTTCGAGCTCGACGAGATGCTGACCATGCAGAGCTTTGGTGAGATATGTGCTGCAGTGGAGAAAAAAACGGGACGTTGATGGAATACAGGTACGTCAAGGCTTCGGAAATTGTAGATTTTGCAAACAGGTTTGCAGATAGTATGTCTCCCGTTGTTCCCATTACCCCTTGGCGTGCCATAAGTCAGGCTGAAAATCCGGATGTGCAGCCCGGCGACACTTTACTTATCGTAGCCTTTACAGAGGATGAAAAAGTCGCAGGGTATATTGGTTTGTTGCCGTTTCAACCAGAGGGTGCCCATATGAAGCGGATTTCATGGAATACCTGCTGGTGGGTGGATCCTGATGCTGGCGCGGGCGTTTCTTTGTCGCTTTTTTCCCGTTTTCTGAAAGCTACCGGTAATAGGGTGGCATTTTCCGACATGACGGATAAAACGGCTGAGATCCTGCGCAGGTTGAAGGGATATGACATTGCGAAACGCACAGGCATGGTAGTGCGGTTTGCATATGCTTATAACAGACGTATCCGGACCAGCAGGAAGTCTTCCCGCGTATTGCAGATGTTCGCTGTAACCGGGGTATTCCGGCTGACGGATGTTATACTGAATACCGGGAGAAAAAAGCAAATGGCGCGATGGCTGCGGGAACATCCCGCACCCTGCAGTATTGCAGTAAGCCGGGACCTTCGTGAAGAACACATACACTTTGCACGCAAACATGCAGAAGCGGACATTTCCCTGCCGTCGATAAAGCGTTTCAACTGGTGGCAGGAGCATCCTTGGCTCGTGCCACCCGACAGTTCCACCCGGCGCATCGCACGCCGGTATTATTTCAGTGCCCTGGCAGCTCAGAACGAGCTGTTTATCCTCGAGTGCAATTGTAATGATGTACTGTCAGGTTTCGCGATTATCAGCAACAGGAACGGGGTGCTGAAGACACATTACCTGTATTCCGTGAATGACAGTGAACAGGCGTTTTACCAATCAATATTCAATCACCTGGTAACCATTCCCGGTGCCCATACCCTGGTGAGCTTCCACGAAGGATTTGCAGGGTTTGTAAATATGCAAACCTTCCCGGCGGTGAAGAGAAAGCAAGCTGCCAGGTACACCGCACTGAGCGAATCTTTAATAAATGAAGTGGGTGGAAACATACGGTTACAGGACGGTGACGGCGACTATATCTTTACCTAGTCATTCTGGATCAGCCTGTCCAGGTCGGCCTCACTCAGGTTGGTTGTCATCACAGTATCCTTCTCACATTTCACAGTGCGTGAAGGGAATTTCTTAATCAGGTTGTAATTGTGCGTTGCCATTACCACGGCGCGGCCACTCTTGCATATATCGTGCAGGATGATCATGATCTCTTCGGAAGTGGCCGGGTCGAGGTTGCCGGTGGGCTCATCTGCAAGGATAATATCCGGGTTATTCAGCAACGCCCGTGCAATGACCACGCGCTGCTGTTCACCACCCGAAATCTGGTGGGGCATTTTGAAGCCCTTGTAACCAAGGTTCACTTTTGAAAGCACCTCGGCGATCCGCTCGTCAATCTCTTTCTTGTTCTTCCAGCCTGTGGCTTTCAGCACAAATTCGAGGTTTTTATTGATATTCCGGTCATTCAGCAGTTGAAAATCCTGGAAGACAATACCCAGCTTCCTGCGCAGCATGGGAATTTCCTTGCGCTTCAGCTTTTCCAGCTGGAAACCTGCTACGGTGCCAAATCCTTCTTTCAGGGGGTATTCAGCATTGATCGTGCGGATCAGGCTGGTCTTGCCACTTCCTACCTTACCTATGATGTATACGAACTCATTTTTCTTCACACTGAAGTTCACATCTGAAAGTACCAGGTGATCTTCCACCTTGATGTTGGCATGTTCGAATGATATGACAGTATCTAAGGACATATTTTAGTTGCATTTTATATTGAAGGAATCATCTGATTTTCCCGGAGACTAAAATAGGTAAAAATGTATGATCATGAATGATTTAAATACTCCGTTCTATTGGTTCTACATTCAATATGATGAATATACAAAAATAATTGGCGTTCTGCTTCGTTTTTAGTCTGAGGGTTGCCGTATTTAACGACGTGCAAGTTAACGACTGCTGTGGAATGTCAATGATCATGGGCAAAATAAAAATTAACACCGCCCTGTTAATTAAAAAGGTGGGAATGCCGGAAAGCACCCTTTCATATTTAGTACTTTTACAGGATAATGCCAGGATTATGAAGCAATGTAACTATATCATCTTTACGGTATTCTTTATGGTCATTTCAACCAGCATGGCCGGACAGAAGAATGCCGCATACCACTATAATGACCGCGACCTTTACGAGGGAATCGAGCTGTATGAAAAGGAAAAGTACGGGGCGGCACGCAATAAGTTCGACCAGGTGATTGAAGCCACGGAGGGCACGGAAACACAGTTGCGTGCAGAAGCCATGTACTACCATGCCATGTGTGCACTCAACCTGTATAATCGCGATGCGGAATACCAGGTGTACAGGTTCATCGCCGAGCATCCCGAAAGCCCGCATGTAAATGAGGTGTGTTTCCAACTGGGCAACTATTTTCATTATAAACGGAACTGGCCCCGTGCGATCATGTGGTACAACAAAGTGGATCGCCAGGGACTTACCACCAGTGAGCGACCGGAGTTTTATTTCAAGAAGGGATACGCTCATTACATGCGGCGGGACTACGAGAATGCACGCGTTAATTTCTATGAGATTCTCGAACTGGATTCGCCATATACGCCTCCCGCAACCTACTATTACGCGCATATCCATTACGTGGAGGAAAATTATGAAACAGCACTGATGGGGTTCAGGAGGATCGATGCTGATCCGATGTTTGCGAATATTGCTCCCTATTATATCTCCCAGATCCTCTACCTCCAGAAGAAATATGAAGAGGTCCTGGAATATGCACCGCAACTGATGGATTCGATCTCTGACAGGAGGATCGGTGAGATGGCAAAGATCATCGGGGAAAGCTATTTCATGCTGGAAAAGTATGCCGAATCGGTTCCTTACCTTGAAATATACAAGGACAATACTTCGGGGTACTCCATCAAGGACAGGTACCAGATGGCTTTTGCATACTATAAGAACGGTCAGTACGACGAAGCAAGAAATATATTTGAGAAAATTACCTACCGCAGATCGGAGATTGCCCAGAGTGCACTCTACCACCTGGCGGATTGTTACCTTAACCTGGGGAACAAGAACAAGGCAATGACAGCTTTCGGGGAAGCCGCGAAAATGGATTACGATCAAAGGATACAGGAAGATGCGCTATTCAACTATGCCAAGCTGACCTTTGAATTGTCCTATAATCCATTCAACGAGGCCATACAATCCTTCAACCAGTACATCACCTATTATCCCTCCTCGGACCGGATTGATGAGGCGTATAACTACCTGGTCATGGCATACCTGCAAACCAGGAATTTCAGTATGGCACTTGCGTCATTGGAGAAGATCAGGTACAGGGATGAACAGATCGAACGTGCCTATCAGAAAGTGGCGTTTTACAGGGGACTTGAACTTTATAACAACCTCCGATTCGTTGAAGCAGTAAATATTCTCGAAAAATCGCTGGAATATGGCCAGTATGACGATATCATCCGGGCACGCACTTATTACTGGCTGGGAGAAGCAGCCTATCGGTCCGGCGACCTGGTGATGGCGCAGACCTTTTTCAGTGAATTCCTGGAGGAACCACGCTCCCCCGGTCAGGAAGAGTACGCACTG
>CAYOSB010000297.1:0-4811 GCA_964406495.1 uncultured Bacteroidaceae bacterium
ACTTTACGCGCCTGATTTTCCTGTCTTCAAAATGAATTACGTTAACATAGGCGACATCGGCAAACAGGGTGGAGAGGTCCATTCCCTCGACTGCCATATCATTTCCGGAGAATTCTTTTTTTACCAGGTCCAAAAAATTGTGTGACGCTGTGCGTTCGAAATTGCGCCTTTTGAACCTGTAGTACTCCGGCGCAGCTTCGAATTCAGTCTCATTCTCATATACGACATCCATTCCGTTATTCAACGCGGTCAAATCCGAAAAATCAAATCCCGTGGTGATTACATATCCGCCGTTTTCAGAAATGAATCTCATATTTGTGATGCCGTCGACTTTTTCAAGCTTCCCGCGTGTTTTCTGATACTCGGTTTCCATGTTCTGGAAAGGACTGTCTCCTTCCAACTCTTCCTGCCGACCGAATCCCTGCATCATCTGTTTCACCTGACTTAAGTCAATGCTGAGACTGAACGATCCCGATCCATTTTCCCTGAATGTAACAACTTCGCGAATCTCAAAACATGACTGGAGACTGAGCGCTGCAGCAAAGATCAGCAGGACCAAAATTTTTGATTTGTGCATGGTGAATAATATTTTGGAGCCAAGATACAAAAGAAAATTGGATCCTGCGGACCTGCAAAAGTCCGGTTAAAAAACTATTTTTACATACTGACTTCTTCCTGTTGCACATTCAGTTGATGGAATAACAATAGCAGATCAGTGATTTTTGCAATACTTAAAAAGGGACTCAGTTTATGCGGAAACAAACACCAGATTCATTCTATACATATCTAATGTCGCGATTCTCTTTAATTATCCTGTTTTTTGCAGGAATAATCCTGATGACATCCTGTACCGAAAAGGTACAATTCGATACACATTTTACCTCGTTCAAACAACTGGAGAAACATTTTAAAGAAGTTCCGAATGCATACAAACCCGTTCCATTTTGGGTGTGGAACGGTGATATCACCATGTCGGTGATCGATGAACAGTTGGAGGATTTTGCTGACAAAGGCTTCGGCGGTGTGTTTGTTCATCCCCGTTACGGACTGATAACTGAGTATGTATCTGAAGAGTGGTACGATCTCGTGGAATATGCAACCAAAAGAGCCAGGAGACTGGGTTTAGATCTCTGGTTATATGACGAAAATTCTTTCCCAAGTGAGTTCGCCGGCGGACATGTGCCTGCAGAAATGCCCGAATCCTACAGTGAAGGTCATGCGCTCAGAATGCACCGACAGCAACTATTGCAGCCCGACAGCACGAAAGCATACCTGCTGATCTTTTCGGAGCAGGATTCCCTTATCGATATCACAAGTTCATGGCAATCGCATGCGGGTAAAAGAGGTGAATACCTGCTCTTTGAAAAAGTGTATTACCCGGTATCTGATTGGTATGCTGGTTTTTCCTACGTAGATCTCCTCAAACCGGGAGTCACCGAAAAATTCATCGAAATAACCATGAACGGCTACAAAGCACACGCAGGCTCCTTTTTTGGCAATGTGATCCCCGGGGTGTTTACCGATGAACCCCATATTGCGCCGCAGGGCGAAGGTGCACTTATCCGGTGGACACCGGATCTCTTCGAGCGGTTTAGGGAGCGGTGGGGATACAGGCTTGAACCGCACCTGGCAGCCCTGGTAGAGCAACAGCCCAAGTCGGGCCAGGTGCGACATAATTATTACCAATTACTGCTGGAGCTGTTTATTGACAGGTGGTCCAGACCCTGGCATAACTACACAGAGGCAAATGACCTGGTATGGACCGGTCATTACTGGGAACATGACTGGCCAAGGCCACACCACGGCCCGGATGATATGGCCATGTATGCATGGCACCAGGTCCCGGGAATCGATATGCTGTTTAATGCATGGCAGGAAAGACCAGGTCAGTTCGGTAATATACGTGCAGTACGCGAACTGAACAGCGTAGGAAACCAGTTAGGGAGGGTACGCAAGCTTAGTGAGACCTATGGGGCCTCGGGCTGGGAACTGACCTTCGAGGATATGAAACGAAATGGCGATTGGGAGTTTGTCCTGGGAGTCAACCTGATGAACCAACATTTATCCTATCAGAGCATCCTGGGTGATCGCAAGCATGATTTTCCACAATCATTTTCCCATCATGCACCTTATTGGAACGAATACCCGGTGCTGAATGCCTATTTCAGCAGGCTGTCACTGGCGCTCAGTTCGGGTCAGCAGATCAACAGGACGCTCATACTGGAGCCTACCACTTCGGTATGGATGAACTATCAACCCGGGGGAAGCACATATCAACTCAATGAAGTGAATAAAGAATTCAGAACACTGCTTGCACTTCTCGAAAATGAGCAGGTTGAATATGACCTGGCCTCAGAAAACATCATCAGGAACCATGGACGTGTGGAAGCCGATCTGTTTGTAATTGGTGAACGGAAGTACAATTACGTTGTCATCCCGCGATTCATGACCAATCTGAATAGTGAGACCGCAGCGCTTATTGAACAATACCTCCAGGCAGGAGGGATCGTTATAGCCCTTTGTGAACCCCCGGCCTTCATAGATGGAAGGAAGAACGATAAATGCTTACGGTGGTCTGAGAAGTATATCGACCAGTGGTATTCTCTGGGAGGATGCAACGACCCGAGGCTGATCAATTACCTGCACAGGGATGATTTTGTGATAGTCGAACAGCAGGGTGGTGACCTTTTACATATGCGCAGGCAACTGGAGGATGGGCAGTTAATCTTCCTCGTGAATTCCAGTAAAGATGAGCCGTGTATGGTGAGTATGCTGAGCCAGGGCAGTGATATTGCGCACATGGATCTTTTTACAGGAGAAGTTGAACAATACCCTGGGGTCCTATCCGGTAACATTATCAGCTTTGATGCAGAACTGGATCCCTGTGGATCCATACTCTTATTCATTGGTGATAATGAAATACCCGGCAAAGTTCAAAGAAAGCGCAAATGGATTGGCGTGGAACAAGAAGTGTCCCTTTCTGCCATCGAAACTACTGTTCCGGGGAGGAATGCACTCAACCTGGACTACTGCAGGGTCATACTGGATCATGACACTTCAGCTATTCAATATTTTTATGAAGCGCAAACAGACATCTTCCGTCACCACGGCTTTAAAGCGAATCCATGGGCATCAACTACCCAGTTCAGGAAAGAGATTATTGAAAGAGATACTTTCCCCCCCGGATCCGGTTTTACAGCTCAGTATCCATTCTTTGTCGATACTGATTTCATTTCACCTGGACTCCGTTTGGTCGTTGAACGACCCCATTTATATGAAGTGAGGCTTAATAAGACGCTGCTTGAGCCTGAACCCGAAACATGGTGGCTTGAGCAGGGGTTTGGTGTATTCAGAATCGAAGAGGGGATTCTTCCCGGGAATAATTATATTGAACTGAAAGCTGATCCCATGTCTGTCTATTGCGAACTGGAGCCTGTATACCTGTTGGGTGATTTTGACGTACTACCTCTCAACCAGGGCTGGCTGCTTGCAACAGCGACGGATCGTAAGCTTGGTTCATGGAAGGATGCCGGAATGCCATTTTACAGCGACAGGGTGGAATATTCAGCAACATTTACGCTGGAAAAGACCGGAATGGCTAAGGTTGTTATGCCCGAGTGGCATGGAACAGTGGCTGCAGTACATGTAAATGAGCAACCTGCAGGAAATATTTTCACCAAGCCTTATGCGCTGCGAATCGACCAGTTGATCAAAAAAGGAGAGAACCAGGTCAAGGTTACCATCTACGGTTCATTAAAGAACCTGTTGGGCCCTCACCATAATGTTTCCGGAAGAGGGATCGTAACCCCCCGAAGCTTCAGACGCGCACCGGCTGAACAACCTCCGGGAATAGAATATGACCTGGTCGACTACGGACTCTTTGAACCATTCGTGGTCGAAATGATCAATAAATAACATAGAAGTGATCAATAAATAACATAAGTGCAGGTTGCGTATTTTGCTACAATTTTGGTATTTGGCATGCCTGGCGTTTCCTGCATATCACGCTCAATTGGATTTACCTGGTCTTGCGCATCAGATCTACAGCTGTCATGTACCCGCTGAACAGGGCACCCGAGAATCCACCTCCGAATTTTCCCCATGCCGAGGCGATATGAAGGTTGGAGATCGCATCGAGCGATTTCAATTCCGCACGGTTCGGCACCTGTGCAAATCCATATACAGCGCCCCCGGGATTGAGCGTATAACGATGAACGGTCCGGGCCGTACCCACTTCCATGTGTGCAATATGATCCCTGCAGCCGGGGATCAATTGCTCCAGTCGTGCAGTAAGTTGCTCACACACCAGCTCTTTTTTTTCTTTGTATTCCTCTTTCGAAAGATCTTTCCAGTCATCAAGATAATCGATACAGCAAATTGCTCCGACACTTTTGCCTTCAGGAGCCAGCTGCGCATCCACCTGGCTGTAATCCACAAATGTAAATCCGCGTCTCGAATAATCATCCCTGTTGTTGGCCTTGATGTCCTTCTGGGTCTTCACGGATCCATCAAAAACAAAGGTCGAATAATGTCCATGTCCCAGTTTCTTCAGGGAGGTTGAAAACCCATAATATACAGTCAGTAACGACGCACCAATGGGTTGCCGGGAGACCTCTTCTGAAAGCTGCTCTCCTTCAGGACTATGGATCATCCTGGAGATTTGCGGCAGGGCTGCATTGGCGATAAAATCCGCTGCCCGGGCTTCCACAATGGAGTGATCGCCCGGTAGTGTATTGATAAACCGGACAGACAAGATTTTTCCCTCTTCTGCGTCAATGGAGGTGACTTTGTGGTTCAGCAATACTTTTCCA
>CAYOSB010000298.1:0-4777 GCA_964406495.1 uncultured Bacteroidaceae bacterium
AGTCAGTAACTACATCACCGAGTGCAGCAAAAGCGTCATCGGTGGGCGCAAAGAGCGTAAAAGTTCCCGGAGCTGCAAGCGCACCTGCAAGTTCAGCAGCAACAACAGCGGTCTCGAGAGTTTCGTGACGCGGGCTGTTGACCACGATGTCTACAATAGATTTTGGTTGCATCAGCACTGCATCAATTCTATGTATGACACCTGTATATGTTTTGATATCTGTTTTGATGATTTTGGCCTGGTTGATATAGGCTTTACTATCAAATAATGAAATAAAGGCATCTGTTCCTTCCAGCATCTCCACGATCTGACCATCTGAAAGATCTTCAGCATAAATTTTTTCAGAAACGAAGTGATATTTTAGAATGTTAAATAATTCTTTGGGGTGACTAAACAGATACTTTAATCTTTCTTCTCCGAGGGCTCGGAACGCTTCATTTGTCGGAGCAAAGAACGTGTAGTAACCCGACTTTGACTCGTTAATATCAAAGTTAGATTTATCTATAGCTGATTTGAGTATGGAATATTCAGGTGCTTCGAGCAATTCTGAATAATCAGTAGTTTGCGCACTGGTATGGGTGTAGGTGAAAAATGTCAGAAAGAATGACATGGTCACCATCATGAAGCCTTTAATAAAAGGCTGTGATTTGTAAGGTAATTTTTCTGATTTCATAAGATTTGTTTTTTGGTTATACCTACTTAGACAATTAATCGCGAAAAATGTTTAATAAAAAACAAAAAATAATAAACAAAAAATACATATAAGTCAATATATACTTTGGTAAGCGGAAATCAGCACCTATGTTTTTTAACAAATGGAAATCGAGGAATTGATGCCTGTATCAATGTTTTTTTTTTGCACTTTTGTATAATAGTCGAGAAAATGATTCAAATAGGAGATAAAATAGTCAGTACGGAACTTTTCGACAATTACTTTGTATGTCATCTTGAGAAATGCAAAGGATTGTGTTGTGTTTACGGAGATGCCGGGGCACCCCTCGAAGAATCTGAAACCCGGATACTTGAAGAGAACCTGGATAAGATCAAGCCGTTTTTGAGACCTGGAGGTATTGAAGCCCTGGAGGAGAAAGGCGCCTGGGAATTTGACGGCGATGGCGACAGGGTAACTCCTTTAATGGGACATGATGATTGTGCTTATTCAATCATAGACAATGGCATCGCACGGTGTGGCATTGAGAACGCATTTAATTCTGATGCAATTGACTTCAGAAAACCGGTATCGTGTCATCTGTATCCTATCAGGATCAGTAAAATAGGAAATAATATTGCATTGAATTATCACAGGTGGGATGTTTGTAAACCTGCCCTGAAGTTGGGCAGGCAATATGACCTGCCCGTCTTTCGATTCCTTAAGGATGCACTTGTGAGGGTTTTTGGCGCCGAATTTTATGATGAGTTGGAACGGGTCTTTGAGGATTGGAAGCAACGCGATGAGCTAAAGAATAATACATAAATATTTTAAATATATATGGAACAAGTAAAAAGTTACATTGAACAGAATAAGGATCGTTTCCTGGAAGAATTGTTTGAACTCATCAGGATTCCTTCTGTTAGCTCCAGCGAAGTCAATCAACCTGATATGCTCAAAACTGCTGAAGCTATTAAAGTGGCTTTGCTAAAAGCTGGTGCAGATACAGCAGGAATATATGAAACCGCTGGTCACCCCGTTGTTTATGGTGAAAAGATCATTGATGCATCGAAGCCCACGGTGCTGGTATACGGACATTATGATGTGCAGCCCGCTGAACCCCTGGACCTCTGGAAATCCCCTCCTTTTGAGCCTGAAGTTCGCGATGACAAAATCTATGCAAGGGGCGCAGATGATGACAAAGGACAGATGTTTATGCATGTGAAAGCATTCGAGTTCATGGTAAAGCATGAAAAGCTTCCTTGCAATGTCAAATTCATGATTGAAGGTGAGGAAGAGATTGGATCCCCCAGTCTGAAACAATTCTGCAAGGAAAACAGGGATCTGCTTAAATCTGATGTTATTCTTATTTCTGATACCACCATGATCTCTATGGATACTCCCTCTATTACGACAGGATTGCGTGGACTGAGTTATTTGCAGGTGGAGTTGACTGGTCCGAACAGGGATTTACATTCGGGACTGTACGGTGGAGCAGTAGCCAACCCGATCAATGTGCTGTCAAAAATGATCGCCCAACTCACAGATAAAGATAATCGCATTACCATCCCCGGATTTTATGATGATGTGATTGTGGCAACAGATGAAGAGCGCAAAGAGATGGCCAAAGCGCCTTTTGATCTGAACAAATACCAGGATGAACTGGATATTGAAAGCGTGTCTGGTGAGAAAGGGTATTCCACAATAGAACGGACGGGCATTCGTCCAAGCCTTGATGTCTGTGGGATCTGGGGCGGTTTTACTGGTGAAGGAGCCAAAACAGTATTGCCATCGAAGGCATATGCCAAGATATCGATGCGTCTTGTTCCAAATCAGGATTCTCAAAAGATTGATCAACTGTTTGAAGATCATTTCAAATCTATTGCCCCGGCAGGTGTGAAAGTGGAAGTGAAAAGTCTGCACGGCGGTCAGGGATATGTAGCTCCGATTGATACAGCGGCATACCAATCCGCCAGCAAAGCTGTTGAAGCAACCTTTGGAAAGAAGCCTGTTCCTTTTAGAAGCGGAGGTAGTATACCAATTGTATCTGATTTTGAAGAGGTGCTTGGTGTAAAGTCAATTCTGCTTGGTTTTGGACTCGAATCGGATGCCATTCATTCCCCAAATGAAAATTATCCATTGAAAAATTTTTACAAAGGCATAGAAACCATTCCCTATTTCTATAAGTATTTCTCGGAGATGGCATGATCTCATCACTCAATTGACAGGTCCTGATTAATTTTTTCAAAACACAGGATCAAATCAACTTCTTGAACAACCGCAGCATGGTTCGCCATGTTGCGGTTGTTTTTTTTGTCCTGTTTTTCTGACTTCTTAACCTGGATTGAACTTCATTCAATCAACAGACCGGAATACATAAATCTGCTTGCTATAGTACGCTGTTTTATGACTTTGATGCCCATGATGTATCTCATCCTAGAATAATATGTAAATAACAAAAAAATTCATACACCCTATTAAAAACACGGGGAAAATAAAAAATAAAATATATTAGAAAATTACATAAAGTTACAAATAATAAGTAAAAAATGAATTTAATAATCAAATAGAAAGAAAAAGATAAATATAAATTAGTAAAAAAGTTTAAAAATTATTATTAAATATAAAAATATAATTAATACATTTGTATCGTAAAAAGTAAACAAAAATTATAGCACCCCCCTTAAAACAGGGGGTATAAATAAAAATAAGTAAAATAAGTATGTAATTCCAATTATAATAAACAAGCAATCTTATGAAATCAAAATTAGAGTATGTCTGGCTGGACGGATACAGGCCCACCCAGATGATGAGAAGTAAAACACTGGTTGTAGAAGGATTCAGTGGTAACGTTGAAGATGCGCCCCTGTGGTCATTTGATGGATCCTCAACGCAACAAGCTTCCGGAAACAGTTCCGACTGTGTGCTAAAACCTGTTTTTGTATGTCCTGATCCACAGAGGAAAAATGGTTACCTGGTGATGACCGAAGTAATGAATGCTGATGGAACACCTCATGCTTCTAATGGCAGGGCAACCATAGACGATGATGACGATGATTTCTGGTTTGGGTTTGAGCAGGAGTATGTATTATGGGATTTGGATCACCATACGCCGCTGGGTTTCCCTGCACCAGGCTACTACCCTCCGCCGCAGGGTCCGTTTTATTGTTCAGTAGGTGCTGAGTACAATATTGGGCGTAATATCGTCGAAGAGCATCTGGACGCCTGTATTGAAGCCGGGTTGAATATTGAAGGGATCAATGCCGAGGTAATGAAGGGTCAGTGGGAATACCAGATCTTTGAAAAAGGTGCAAAAGCAGCCGGTGACCAGGTCTGGGTTGCCAGGTATCTTGCCGAGCGTGTAGGAGAAAAATATGGTGTGCGCATCAACATTCATCCGAAGCCGGTTAAGGGAGACTGGAATGGATCCGGAATGCATGCTAATTTTTCAAATGGTGCAATGCGCGAACAGGGCGGTGAAGAACTATTTACCTCCATTTGTGAAGAATTCGGAAAGCACATTAAGGAACACATCGATGTATATGGCGCCGACAATGACGAGCGGCTGACAGGAGCGCATGAAACACAGTCTATTGATAAGTTCTCATACGGTGTTTCTGACCGCGGAGCTTCCATCAGGATTCCCATCTCTACCATTGAGGCAGGATGGAAAGGACGTCTTGAAGACAGGAGACCTGCTTCGAATGCAGATCCTTATAAGGTGGCCTCTGTAATCGTGAAATCCGTAAAAAGTGCAGAAGGAATCTGATCAATTCTATCTATTTTCATATACCAAGGGGTGTTTGGCGCTACAAACACCCCTTTTTTAAATATACCCCCGTAAAAAAGCAGGGGGTTCTTTTTAATAATGCTAAATTAATGTAACTTGCGCCAAAATTTATTAGGAAATATTATGGCATTGATACGTTTTTCAGCCCTTGAAACAGTAAATCACAGGAAACCTGTGCAAGTTGAACCCCCATCTAAGGAGATATCGGATTATTTCGGAAAGAATGTCTTTGATGATTATAAGATGCAAAATTACCTTTCACGTGATGCTTATGAGCACGTGCGAAGAGCGATATCGAAGGGAATACCGATCGACAGAAAAATGGCTGATGCAGTAGC
>CAYOSB010000299.1:0-4771 GCA_964406495.1 uncultured Bacteroidaceae bacterium
CAGAAATTTAAATATTATAAATTGGTTTGCTGACTTTCTCAGCAAACCCTAATTAACTGTTCTTTTTATGTAAAATATTACATTATTTTACATGGGTTTACAGAAATACTGGCGAAATAGCTGGCACATTTCAGATTAACTTTTCTGCGATTCCCATTTCCTTTTATTAAAATACCAGAATACTAATGAAATGATTAGTACAAACGCACAAAGCACAGGAACTTTGAAAGATTCAATAATGCCACTCATAACAAGTTGGGGCGAAATGTCTGTTTCCTGAATTAAAGTCTCCAGTGCCTCCATCATCCCGGCAATCTGGTTAAGAATTCCCAGAACAAACACGATAACACCTAGCACCAGCATAGCATCGATGTTTGTTTTCTTTATGCTGCTATTCTTAAATGCATAAAGCTGAATACTCAGATAAGGACCATAAACGATAACGCCTAAAATTGAAATCCCGATTAACAATAAGGTGATTCCTGCAAAGGTTGAAAACAAATATTCTAACATTGACATAATTGATAAGTTTTAATTAGACATCAAATTTTGATTCAAACCTACATCGAATATGAAATCAACCATTTTATATTATCTGTTTAGACATTTCTCTCTAACAATTTCCCTGTTTATCAGGATAACTGGAATCTGTCATACAATATTTGCAATTTACAGAACTAAGCATGTACTTTAGCTAAAACTAACTGACGAAACTTCGATAATACAGATATTTAGAGTAAAAAAAATGAATAACCCGCCCCATAAAACAACCAGAATAGCTCTGCATCTTATCTTCTGGTTTTGTGCATGGTTCTTTTTCTTTTTTTACTATCAACGATACAGCGAGGTAAACAGCTATACTTTACTTGCATCGCTCATTAATTTAATTGTCGCAATAGCCACAGTATATACTTTCAACTATTTCCTGATCCCAAAGATCCTGTTAAAGAACAAATGGAAGAAATTCATAGCTATTGCTATAGTGGCAATTGTCTTGTTCTTTTACATTGAGCTTCTTCTAACACTGTTCCTGGTGGTAAAACTGCTGTATGACGGGCACAGCTTGTTCCCTGAAATGCTTGATGTAGTGATGCTCTTTTTCAATATGTTCTTTATTGTATTTATCGCAATCGCCATCAAGTTCTACAAACGATGGAGTGAAACTGAGTATCGAAAGCAAAGAATTCAGAAAGAAAAAGTGGAAGTTGAATTGCAAATGCTCAGAAGCCAGGTCAACCCACACTTTCTCTTTAATACACTGAACAGCATATATGTACTGGCAATGAAAAATTCTGACCAAACTGCAAATACGGTTATGAAGCTTTCGGATCTTCTGGATTACATTTTATATAAAATTGACACGCCCAGGATCCCTGTCTCAACTGAAATTCAAATTATAGAAAACTATATTGAACTGGAAAGGATCAGGTTCACAAACAGGGTAGATCTGAGTCTTAGTACAGATCTTGAATCAAAAGACATTCAGATTCCACCTATGTTGATCATACCTTTTATTGAGAACGCTTTTAAACACGGTGTTGCTAAATCTTTGGAAAAATCATGGATCGAAGTTTCCATCCGGGAATGTGGTCAGTTGATGAATATTGAAGTTTCAAACAGTAAAGGTCAGAAACCAGCAAAGAGCCAAACAGGTGGAATAGGCCTGGAGAATGTTAAGAAACGCCTGGATATTCTGTTTCACGATAAATACAAATTAGATATTACAGAGAAGATCAACAGTTATGAAGTTTTTTTATCTATTCCTATAAATCAACAAACCGACAATGATTAAATGTCTTATTGTAGATGATGAGCCTTTGGCGCGGGAAGCTATAAGGGTATATATCCAAAAAATGCAGGAACTTGAAATTGTGAATGAATGTGAGAATGCACTTCAAGCCATAGATTGTTTACGCAGGAATCACATAGATTTGATCTTTCTCGATATTGAGATGCCTGAAATTGACGGAATCTCATTTTTGCAAATGTTAAAAAAGACTCCCGGAATCATTTTCACTACTGCCTACCGAAATTATGCTGTAGATGCTTTTGATCTGGATGTTATAGATTATTTATTGAAACCTATTTCGTTTGACCGGTTTGTGTCAGCCATAAATAAGTACTACGAAAGGACCAACAGATCCTATACCGTTCAGACAGAAGTAAAAAACACAAGCGCAAATTACCTCAACGTCAAAGCCAATCGTAAAACGTATAAACTAGATGTTTCAGAAATTCAATACATCGAAAGCCTGAAAGATTACGTTAAAATTGTTTGTTCAGAAGAATCAATTGTTACTCATGATTCTATATCCAATATGGAAGCATATTTAAGTGAATTTGGTTTTATCAGAATTCACAACTCTTATATAGTATCCACTGATAAGATCAAATCCTTCGATGCAGAATCGGTTTTTCTTGAAAACAAAGAACTACCCATATCCCGAACCTATAAAAAATCTGTCCTGGCAATTCTGGAGAAATAATTAATATTCTCAATTGAAAGTACAACAATGGTAAGTATCAATTCCCACCAAACTTCCTCCTAAAATCCTGGCGAAAACTGACGAAAAACTGGCGCAATTATTTATTACTTCACATCTTACATCGACCCGGATTTCTTATCAATGGTTTTGCTAACCTGTTCCCCAATGAATTTTGCAAAATCTGTAATATCATTACCAACACTGGCCTTTTCTAATGCGGACATATATTGCTCACGATTATCCAATTTTATAATTGTCCATGGATAGTTACCTGATGCCAACATCACATTCATTAGAAAACGAGCCATCCTTCCATTACCATCAAAATATGGATGTATATAAACAAATATGAAATGACCAAGAACCACACGAACACTAACTTCCGGTTCTTCTTTCAGCAAATCGAAAAAAACAGGCATCGTATCCCGAACAGCTTCATGTCTAGGCGGTGTATGCATTGCACCTTTTATGTAGACCGGCCCATTACGATATCCAGCCAAATCTGATGCTTTTGCAAGCCCTAAAGCTACGCTGGGAGCGAATAATTCACGGTACCAACTACCTTGGTCGTTATCCACAACTTTTCCTGGATTTTCACCCTCCAGGACAGATTTAATACTAGCTTTAACAACCTGAAATGCCTGAAAATAACCACGTGCAGCCATGGCATCCTTTTGCTGTTTGTCCTCTGCACTTTTATTGGGATCCCAATCACCACTTGCTACTTTCTCAATCAGTTCAGGAGTAACCCGATAACCTTCAATGGAAAGCGAATGATAGGCATCACTTTTATAATTTTCCTGAACCTGCTTGAGATAATCATTTACCTTTAAGATTTCTTTCGGAGCATGGGGAAAATACTTTTTTACTTCACCTCGCATCTGTTCCCACATGATTTTTATACGATTGACATATGGCGATACCTCTCTTGAACTTAGCTCAAGTTCCATCTTTTCATTAAATGGATCTGTCTCCCTAACATTATAACCGGCAGATTTCATGGTAACCAGAATATCATTGGCAATCTTATCATTTCCTATATTACGAAACGCTCCCGAAAGCCTTCCGGCAACCATACTTTTACCACTATCCAGTAGTTTTGCCAATACTCCCGATGAATCTTTTACCATGGCTAAGCATGTTCGTGCATCAGTTGGATGACGCGTATAAAAGTCAGAGCTAACGGCAACAAGTCCTGCTTCTAAAGAATAAACCTGCACACCTTCAATTTCCTCGCGTTCATTTTGATGCGGTATTTCAACTTTTGAATCAAAAACTGAAGAGCCATGTAATAGATTCACCCTGTTATTAGAGGCTTTGGGAGAACGAATAAGAAGTTGGGGTGGTACCATGAAATTGCCACTATGCAATGAAAGCGATTGTTCAGGAGATAAACACCAATCCTTGCCAAAACGGGAATCAATGTATAAAGCGATGAAATTCCAAAAAGAAACATACCAGGATGTTGTTTCACATTCCTTTTCATCAGAAGGACAGGTAATATACCAACCCTTGATTACTTCCCTTATGAATCCATTTTCAATTAATCGTTCTTTATGCGTCCGAGTTAGATCATTTGCTTTGATAATAGCAATACCTCTTTCATTTTGAAGTTTCTCAAGTTTGACTAAAGATTCAGCAAGTTTTTCCGCAGGCGTGGCCATGATAGTCACTATTTGATGTTTGTTAATCGGTTCTGTTTCTTTTTTACTGAACAGCGTTGTTTTAAATTAAGTATATGCTGTTGTATTATTTTAAGTTTATGTTGTTGTGTAAAATTAAGTATATTTTGTTGTGTCATTTTAAGTATATTTTGTAAATATACACATTATCAATGAAATAAAGCTAATTGAAAGATCTTTTTCTTCGGTTGAATAGATGCAAGAAAAGTGTAAATTCCCACCAACTATTACCTTCAAAATCTGGTAATATCCCGGTGAAAAATTGGTGCAAACAGGCAAAAAACAAAAATCTACCTACTAATCAGAGGGAGAGGGAAGAAAAAACAGAGTGGAGTTCATCGCTCTCGCTCTTCACCCTCACTCTGTTTTTGTGGGCCCAGCTGGGCTCGAACCAGCGACCCCCTGATTATGAGTATTCTTTTTTTGAATTCTTATTCGGATCGAAAAAGTCTGGAAAATAGAAGTATCTAAAACATTTACAGGAGTTTATGTTTTTATACTATAATAATTAACTGTACATTTTATGTAAAATTTTACATGGATTAACATGGATTTGCAGGAAAGCTGGCGAAAAAACTGGCACGAAATTACAGGGGCAAGCCA
>CAYOSB010000300.1:0-4721 GCA_964406495.1 uncultured Bacteroidaceae bacterium
GAGGTGAGGGTCTGGACAGTGCTATCCGTATGAAAATTCATGTACCAATCCAGGGGGAAAAATTCATACTCTTCGGGAAGAAATTTATCCATCGTCGGGAAGGCAGCCCAATTCCAGGTTCCAATTCCCATTTTCACATCGCCAAAACCCAACTCGTCAACCGCTACACGGTATGCTTCACAGATTTTACCGATAAAATACATGCTTCGCGTGAAGGTGTTATCGTCCAGGTTTTCCCTGGAGATCCCGGAATTAAAGTCCCGTTCCCATGCATCGGGAAATTGCTCCACGTGCATAAAGTCAGATGACTGATGGGGAACCCTGTACCTGACCCAGGGGACGAAATAATCGATCTGCGGGTACATTTCGAGGATTTGCCGGGCCTGGGCTTTATAATACGCAAATCCCTCCTCTGTTTCAGGATGGGGATACCAGGTGTCCATTGTTTTTAATTTTGCATGTTCAGGAAGTGTATTAACGATGTTTGACGGTAGCGATCTCCGGTCACCCACATCAAAAGTAAACGCTACATCCATGCCGTATTCATCCGCCTTTTTGAACGCATCTTGTGCCAGTTGAATAGCAGCATCAACCCTTTCAGCGTCGGGGACTTTGGATACTTCCGCTCCAAAAATGCTGTCATCAAAGAAAGAACGTGCTCCATATAACCTTCTTACATCGTTAGTATGATTTGTCCCCCAGTCCCGGCCTTTCGCTGTATTGGCCAGGTAGCCCACTTCTTTTTTCTCCCCGTTGAATTCGAATTCCATCATAGGATTGTTACCATAAGAATGGATCATGATGGTATTGTATTTCATTTTTGCCGATTGCTCTATCCAAAGGGCCCAGTCGTCAATATTCCACGTAGTGATACCTGAAAGAAAATTGTGCCAGTTGAAGACCAGTCGCACAGGATACGCGGGCGAATCCGAAAGATTCCACTCCTGGAATGAAAACCTTGTTCTCTCTTCCGGAAGTGTTTCATATGAAAGGTAAAAACCGCACCCCAGCTGCTCCAAAAGCGAATAAACTGCATACAAAGTTCCAGCATCGTCATAGCCGGCAATGATTCCAACCTCCCTGTCAATAGAAGACAAAGTGGTTATGGAATAACTTTCAGGTTTTCCGGGAAGCACTGCAGGCAACAGTTCCTTGTAGGCTTCCAGCTTCTGAACTGTCCCTAAAAGGATCACTTTTCTATGATCGGAAGGCATTTCCCGTACGATGGTGAAATCATCTTCAGGATACAGGAGTGACAGGTACTTGTGCAATTCTGCTGAAGCAGTTTTTTCAACAACACTCTGATTCCCCGGAACCAGGATGGCAACAGGTTCACAGTAGATATGGGACATTGCAAATCCAATGAACAATGTAAACAACAGGACTTTCTTCATAACTTCCGGCTTTAGATATGTTTTCTAATGTAATCAGTCAACATTTGCAAATATTTGAAAATAAAAAAGATTAATTTTTATAAATTTAGCTGATTATGATACTATATTAGCATAATATACTGTTAAGGAAATGCAATGATGAAACCAATCCTGGTTCGTGTGAGGGATTCACTGAGTGCTTCCATTGAATTTGACAAAACCGAATACGACTATTTTTACAATCCTTTTCATTATCACCCGGAATTTGAACTGACCCTGATCGTAAAAAGTTTTGGCCGAAGGAGAATTGGTGATAATATTGAAAATTTCAATGAAGGTGATTTGGTATTGGTGGGCAAAAATTTGCCGCATGTCTGGAAAAACGACCCGGTCTTTTTCGATGAGAAAGCCAACATGAAGGCACAGGCCATTTGTGTCAAGTTTCTTTCCGACTTTGCCGGTAAGGATTTCCTGGAACGCCAGGAAATGAGTGGAATAAAGGCTGTCCTGGAAGAAAGAGCGCCGCAGGGGATAAAACTGACAGGCAGTTTGAGAAAAAAGGTTGCAAAAATAATGTTCCGGCTTCCGGAGCTTGATGAATCAGATCGTTTTATTCAGCTGCTTCAGATTCTGAGCTTGATTGCGAAATCCAATGAATACCGGCTTCTCGCAAGTCCGAGTTACAGGAATTCAAGTTTAAAAAATACAGAACGGATCAATATAGTTCTTGACTACATCATGGACCATTACGCGGAGGACCTTACCCTGGAAAAAATTGCCGGACTGGTCAATATGAATAAAAATGCATTTTGCCGTTTTTTCAAGATGGGAACACGTAAAAACCTGTTTACGGTCATCAATGAAGTGCGCATCGGGAAAGCTTGCCAGCACCTTTCCGAAACAGACATGAATGTGCTTCAGATTTGTTACGCCAGTGGTTTCAATAACATATCAAATTTTAATAAAGCCTTCAAAAAAAGCATGAACGTCACCCCGCTAATGTATCGAAAAAACATGAAACAATTCAGTCATGCACAATAATTGGCGGCAATCTTTTCAGCACATGAACTGATTTCACTTCCTTACCGGTTATTGCAGCACCTTCAAGGCCTGCTCCCTGCCCATTCGTTCAATGAGCTGTTGCACAAAGAGACTGGCCGGTTCTGCCGGCTGACCGGGACTTTCAATATGTCCATTCCCCATGAGCGCATACCCATAAAACTTCCCTTCCCTGGGGGTCCCCCAGTATCCGGCACGGGTATTCGCATACCAAAGCCCCATAGAATCAAAGTTTTCCTTCCTGAATTCACCGGTGAATCCGATCGCAAAGTTATTTTCACCTGTTGTTTCCGGGTCAAAAACCGTAACGCTTTGCGCGTTTGCATTCCAGACCATGGTATTTGCTGCAGCCCATCCATGACCACTACCGGAGTCTCCCCGGTTAAATGCGCCAATATTTCCATCTGTTGTGATACAGTCAAACAGGTAACCGGTACCCCAGCGGTGATGTGGCTCTGAGGTACCCCCGCGCACAGCAGTACACTTTACAAATGCAAACGGTCCCATGGTGCGTGAGCTTCCTACAAAATCATGCCTTGCATCTTCGGTATAACACTTGTAAAACAGGTGCCCGGTGCCACCACCGATGGAAAAAGGGTACCGTCGGCCACCGGCGAAGGCCCCAACCGGCTTCAATGATTTGCATTCCCTGACCGTGACATGTCGTGTGTGATCCTCAATGGCAACGGCAGATTTTACGAAATGCATCATGGTACAGTTACGTACCCAGCTATCGCTGATATGCCTGAGCACAATTCCATACCTCAGGTTGTAGAAATCGGTTCTTTTTCCTTTATCTATAACCGTCGTATCATAGTTCGAAACAACACGTAAAAACTCCACGCCGGATTGCGAACCCAGCTGATCAACGTTTACCTTATACACTTCACCACCGCCGTGCTGCTTCTCAAAGGACTGGGGCAGAACCATGTCCAGCGTGATCATATTACCTGTTACAGCCTTGATCTGTCGAATGTGTTCAAATTGATAGGACCGTGGGTTCCAGGGCGTCTTTTTTGATCCTTCCTCACCTGCGCGTATATGGCGAAGACGCTCACCCATTCCCAGGTCCTCTACCCATTGATTGTTGACTGTCTTTTTGATACAGACAACATCTCCTTCCCGGAAAGGACTTGCATCTTCAACAGTCAGTTCGATACTTCCCGAAGGAAGGTAGTCCTGGGCGATTCGGACATTTTTGCTTGTATCTATTTCCCTGATCGGACCATCACCTTCAACAACTATGGCAACCTCTTCTCCCGAAGTGGTAAATACCAGTACTGTTCCATTCTCACCGTCTCCTTCTCCCCGGAGCACAACACCTGATCCTACCTTGAGGGAGCCATTAATATAATAGGTACCCTTCTTTAATAAAACAGCTCCCCTGGAGCCATGTGCTCCTGGCTGCATAGCTGCTACCCTGTCGAGTGCAGCCTGGATTTGTTCACGGTTATCCGGGCTCACAGGGTAGCACATATTCCCGGCTTGACGCGTATTTTCAGAGAGCGGGTGAAGGGTCTCGACCACCGGAACTTCCGGAATCGGAACTTCACTTTTTTTATAACCACAGTGTGACCAGTCCAGTACCCGGTCACCTTTTTCACTATATGGCCTGTAAATCAGCTTACCGTCTGCATCCATGGAAATCAAGGGGGTCCCTTTACCGGGAACAAAAGGATGTACAGGAAAGGCAGCATCCTGATCCGGAGGGGGATGGACCCAGGATTCGGGTAAATCGCCTTTGGCCTTTTCTTCTTTATGATAACCGCTTGTATCGTTTACTTCCTGGGCCTTACCAATATTTATATCAAACCCGAGTAAAACAACAATCGGAAGCATCATGAATTTCATAAACTTTGTCAAAGCCATGATATCTGTTTAGAATATTTCTACTATTTAAGCATATTATTTGCTTCTCCTGTGGTCGCAGCAACCTCAACTTCTGTTGAATGAAAATTTCTTAGATATGATCAATTAGTTCAAGCATTTGCTCACCTGCGAGCAGAAAACCTCCGACAGCATAAGCATGGGTATATCTTTCAGGAAAAACAACCGGATGCGCTCCGCCGGGTTGCACATAACAGACCCGGCCATAGTCATTGACAGCTTCACACAATCCTTCCCAGGCATCTAATACCGCCGGTAAATGCTTATCCTTTTCCAGAATACCATTGTTGATACCCCAGGCCATTCCATAACAAAAGAAAGCGGTCCCGCTTGATTCCTTCATTGGAAATTCAACAGGGTCAAGCAAACTTGCACGCCACATTCCATCCGCTCCCTGGAGTT
>CAYOSB010000301.1:0-2951 GCA_964406495.1 uncultured Bacteroidaceae bacterium
TTATTTGGGAATATTAATAAGAGCAGATCCGTGTCGATGCGTTAACTTGTCAATGTGAAATATACCCTGCAGAATGAATGAGACTGAAAAGAACCTGAGAAGAATGAATCGCTACATTGTATTTTGGGTAGTGATCATCATTCTGTTGATGGTCTTTTTACTCAATATTCTTTTATAGCAGGTGTAAATAATGCTACTGACATTACAAACTAAAACTATCTAATATGGTAATCACAAAAAGAGAGAACCAGGAAAATCGATGGAATACATTCACCCGTCGCATTTTCCTGTTGATTTTATTGCAATGCACTTTTGTAGCTGGTGTCCTTTCACAGAACATTACTGTTTCAGGTACGGTTACAGAAGCTGAAACCGGAGAATTGTTGCCGGGAGTGAATGTAGTCGTTGTTGGGACTACCCAGGGATCCATTACCTCTGTAGATGGTGAATACCAGATATCTGTGCCTGCAGACGCCGTATTGCGTTTCTCCTATATCGGGTATAAAATCCAGGAAATTCCTGTAAATGGAAGAACAGAGATTGATGTGACCCTCGAAAAGGAATCCACTTTAATGGATGAAATTGTGGTGGTTGGATACGGCACGGCCCGAAGGAAGGACCTGACCGGATCCATTGCATCCATCTCTTCTGATGAAATCAATAAGATGCCACTGGCCAATGCCGCAGAAGCGATCAAAGGTCGTTTACCCGGTGTGAATATCATTACCACTGACGGATCTCCGGATGCTGAGGTCGTCATTCGGGTGAGGGGAGGAGGTTCTGTTACCCAGGATAATTCCCCGCTTTTCGTAGTTGATGGATTTATCGTAGGAAGTATCAAGGACATACCTCCCGGAGACATCTCCAGTATTTCGGTCCTGAAAGATGCTGCCTCCACTGCGATTTATGGTGCACAGGCAGCCAACGGGGTGATCCTGATCACTACCAAGAATCCGGTTGCAGGCAGAACCGTTGTAAGCTACAACGGGTTTGCACAATTCAAGACCCTTCCCATGGAGCGTAAATATGATGTATTGGATCCGTATGAGTTTGTGATGATGAACTATGAAAAGGCCATCATGGACTCCGAAGCCGACCTGAGGAATTTTGAACGTTACTTTGGAAAATACGACGACCTTGAATTATACAAGTATAAAAGACCCACCGACTGGCAACAGGAACTGTTTGGCCAGGCCCAGCTGTCCCATTCGCATAATCTGAGTGTCAGTGGGGGAACAGAAAAGACCAAAATCCGTTTAAGCCTGTCACATAATAATGATGACGGGATCATGGTAGGCAATGGCTATGTGCGTACCGGGATTAACTTTAAACTGGATCACAATATCTCTGACAAATTAATTTTTGAGAGCTCAGCCAGGATAACAGATACGCGCATCGACGGTGCAGGAACATCTGGAAGCTCGCAACTCAGGATCAAGGATGTGGTCACTGCAAGGCCGGTGAATGGTATTGCCGATGAACTGGATATTGACCTTACCACCATCGATGCCAGTGATGACTACCAGTCGTTTCTCCTGAGCCTGATCAACCCGCTCGAACTGGCTGAGCAGGATTGGAGGCAGAGGAACGATATGAATTATGTGTTGCAGGCAGGCTTCAATTATGCGCCGGTTGAAGGATTGCAATTGCGATCCACCATCACCACCAGCCAGACCTTTCAGGAGCGTTTGAGGTATTACGGACCACTGACCAGCCAGTCGAGGCAGGAAGGAAACAGCCTACCCCTCGGCACCGTCGGAGAGCGACGCTACAATTCATACAGGTGGCTCAATACAGCCAATTATACATTTAAAGACCTGGGTGATCATCAGCTGGACTTCCTGCTGGGACATGAAATCTATTCGAATGGCGGTAAAGGAAGCGATGTACGGGTGGAAAATTTCAGGGAATCCATGCAACCCGATGAGATGTTTGCCAACCTTGCACTGGGTACACTCGATCAATATTCGAGTTATGAATCGACAAACCAGAACCGGGTGTCATTCTTCGGCAGGGCGAATTACCAGTACCTTGACAGGTACCTTATCACCGCTACCCTTCGTTCTGATGCATCCAGTAAGTTTGCCGAGGAGAACAGGTTGGGGATATTCCCGGCAGTTGCGCTAGGATGGAAGATCAACGAAGAAAGCTTTATGCAGAACCTGGCTTTCCTGGATGAACTGAAGCTCAGGGTAAGTTATGGTCAGACGGGGAACGACAGGATACCGGCAAATGCTACTAAATTCCTGTTCGACGCAAGTACAAATAACGGACCCGGGATGGGAACCAATGCCTATAATCCCTATTACTCACCTGAGGGAGAAACACTGTATAACCCGAATATTCTCTGGGAGACCACTGTGAACAGGAATCTCGGGCTCGATTTCACCCTGTTCAATTATGCGCTCAACGGAACCGTGGATCTCTACATGAATACAACCAGGGACCTGTTGCTCGCATCTGCAATATCACCCATTTCGGGATTCGAAACACAATGGAACAACATAGGCAGTACTTCAAACAGAGGAGTTGAGATGTTATTAAATGCACAAATAGTACGGTCCGATAATTTCAGTTTATCAGCCAGCATGAATTTTGGATTTAATAAAGCCAATATCGATGCGCTTGATGGAACGGATGAAAGGTTCTTCCAGTCCAACTGGTCAAGCACGGATCTGAAAGACCGGGATGACTATTATTTAAGTGTCGACCGGACGATTGGATTAATTTATGGTTATGTGAATGACGGCATGTACACTGTCGACGATTTTATTGGCTATGATGAAACAACCGACACCTATATTCTTAAGGAAGGAGTTCCGGACAATAAGAATACACTGGGGGTGAGCGATGTTCGACCCGGGTATATGAAATTGCAGGATCTGAACAACGACACGATCATCGACAGCCAGGACAGGAGGGTGATTGGAAGTGCACTTCCGCTTGCAACT
>CAYOSB010000301.1:2961-4717 GCA_964406495.1 uncultured Bacteroidaceae bacterium
ATTCGGACTGGATGCAACCTTTAGAGGATTTGATGCTTCCATTCTCTTCAACTGGTCCTATGGTAATGATGTATATAATTCAGGAAAAATCATCTATAACCAGTTGTACCGCACCCGGTACGGAAACATGATCAGTTCCATGAGCTCTGACAAGCGATTTACTTATATAGATGTGGATGGATCCATTACCGGTACTGCCGGGGGCGTGGTTACGGATCTTGAACAATTACGTCAACTGAACGAAGGAAAGACCATCTGGAGTGGTAACAATTCATTCGGACAGGCAACCACGGTGATTCATGACTGGGCGGTTGAAGATGGTTCCTTCCTGCGCCTGAGTACAGTTACATTGGGCTATACCCTTCCTGAACTTATCAGCAGGAAGATCGGAGTCTCACAATTACGGGTCTATGCTACAGGGTATAATATATGGTTATGGACAAATTATTCAGGGTATGATCCGGAAGTAAGTACCTCGAGAAGCAGCAGCTATCCGGCATTGACACCGGGTCTTGATTATTCATCCTACCCGAGAAGCCGTTCATATACCATCGGATTAAATGTAACTTTCTAAATTAAAAGATTCAGTTATGAAACCCTCATCATTGGGAATATACAATTCAGCGGAACAATGATAAAAGAACATGTATATATAGATCGGAGTATAGAGCAACATGAGGAGGGTTCGCCGAGCACCTTATTATCAATTTTTTACTGCGAGGCAACTGGTCACCTTGACTAAAAACTAAGTTTGTAACAGATTGTAAATTAATGCTATAACTAAAAAATATACTTATGAAAGAGTTGAAAATAAAATATATAGTATATACCATGACAGTACTGCTCAGCACGACTGCCTGTGATAGCTTCCTGGAGCCTGAATCCCTCTCCACGTTTGATACCAATTATATTTTCTCAAATGCTGAGGATGCCCGGAAAGCTGTGAACGCAATGTATGTGCATTACAGTCATGACGGATTCAGGTCCCGGCTATCGAATAACATGACTGGTAATACGGATATCGAACATAGCGGGGGTTCCAGTGATGGAGCAAGGTACCAGATCTGGCGACTTGATGCACAGGAAAACAACGGGGACCTTGGGTATGTCTGGGATATTGGTTACAAGGCAATCAGGGATGCCAACATTGCTATTGAGGGAATTCTTGCCAGTGAGGCAATGGATTCAGAAGACCAGGCCTTGCTTGATGATATGTATCACCTCCTTGGCGAGGCCTATACCATGCGCGCCTACTGGTACAGCATGCTGACTTTTTATTTTGGAGATGTCCCCTTTATGACCAATGCACCTGCTGTGGGTGTCGAGTTCAACCTTCCGAAAACCGACAGGAATGAGATCCTTTCGGCTGTAATCGACGATCTGATCGAAATCGAAGATAAAATGAAGTGGGCAGATGAATTGCAGTATGGCATTGAACAAATCAACCGTGAATACACAATGGGGATGATCGCGCGACTGGCACTGCAGCGAGGGGGCTATTACCTGACACCTGAGCTGAACATGGTACGTGAAGATGACTATCTTGATTATTACCAGGTTGCCAGGGATTATACAGCCAAGTTGATGACGCTTAAGGACAGACCGCTCCCAAAGGACTTCAGACAAGTCTTTATGAACCAGTGTAAATTCATATCCCCCGTGAATGATGACATCCTGTTCGAGGTTCCGTTTGCAGTGGGTGAAGGCGATGTGGGCTGGAATATCGGCATACGCGTAGAACCGGGGAATCATCCTT
>CAYOSB010000302.1:0-4715 GCA_964406495.1 uncultured Bacteroidaceae bacterium
ACTGGTTGATTTTCCGCTCGAGCAGATCATCCCCTATATCAACTGGATGTTTTTCTTTGTTACATGGGAGTTACGGGGAAAATTTCCGGATATCCTGGAAGACCCGGTGGTCGGAGAAGAGGCCACAAAGCTCTACAACGATGCCCTTGAAATGCTCGACCTGATGGTGAAGGAAAAGTGGGTCACGGCCAATGCTGTATACGGCATCTACCCTGCTGCGGCCAGCTGCGATGATATCATTGTCTATACCGGAGCAGATCGAACAAAGGAGCGGACACGGTTCATCAACCTCAGGAACCAGACCCTGAAACCTGATGCAGGCACACCCAACCTGTCATTGGCGGATTTTATTGCACCTGAAAAAAGCGGTTACCAGGACCATATCGGAGCGTTTGCCGTGACCGCAGGACTGGGTGTGGAGGAAAAAGTCCGCGCATTCGAGGCAGATCATGATGATTATTCCTCGATCATGATCAAGGCACTTGCAGACAGGCTCTCCGAGGCGTTTACCGAGCTGCTGCATGAAAAGATCCGCAAAGAGACCTGGGGATATGCACCCGGCGAGCAATACTCTGTTGACGAGTTATTCAGGGAGAAGTACAGCGGCATCAGGCCCGCGCACGGGTATCCGGCCTGCCCGGAGCACAGTGAAAAAGAGACACTTTTCAAGCTGCTTGAAACTGAGAAGTACGGGATCAGCCTCACGGAGAATTATTCCATGACCCCAGCCGCATCGGTAAGCGGCCTGGTATTCGCCCACCCACGATCGTCCTATTTTTTCGTCGGAAAGATCGGAAAAGACCAGGTGGAGGATTATGCCAGGCGAAAAAATATGGAGGTGGAGAATGTGAAACGACTCCTGGCATCGAACCTGAACTTCAGGGACTGAGAAATCAGCCGGGAATGAGAGGTCTTGCGGACATTAGAAGCCTGCCGGGAAAGTGAAGTCTGCCGGGCATATGCAACCTGTCGTACAAAAGAAGGCTGTCGATCAGATGAAGCCTGCCGGGAAAGTGAAGTCTGCCGGGCATATGCAACCTGTTGTACAAAAGAAGGCTGTCGATCAGACGAAGGCTGCCAGATTAGTGAAGCCTGCCAGATAAGAAAAACCAGCGACAGGCATGCACAATCCATCGCGGTTACATTTTTTTTGACGGTGCCCTGAATATTGCAGACTGATCATCAATATTTTCATGGTAGTTTTGTATTTTCGAAGGCACAAAAATGAATAAGCAACGTATGAAGGTCATTGACACACTAAAAACCACAGATAAAACCCTGTTCTCTTTTGAGTTACTCCCCCCGAGAAAAGGTCGGACACTTGACACCATATACGATGCCATTGATCCCCTGATTGAGTTCAACCCGCTGAACATCAATATTACCTATCACCAGCAGGAATCTGTTTACAGGCGCCAGCCAGACGGATCAGTGAAACGAACCATCATCAGCAAAAGACCCGGCACTGTTGCCATTGCTGCTGCTATCATGAATAAATACGACCAGACCGTGGTGCCCCATGTGATCTGCGGTGGCTTTACAAGGGAGGAGACCGAGGACCTGCTCATCGACCTTCATTTCCTGGGACTTCATAACCTGCTGGTGCTCAGAGGTGATCCACCTCCTGGAGTACGGGATTTTTTGCCAGTGGACGGAGGACACGCCCATACAAGCGAGCTCGTAAAGCAAATCATGGACCTGAATAAAGGCAAATACCTGGAACCCGACCTCAAGGATCCCAAACCAACAGATTTTTCTGTCGGGGTAGCCGGTTACCCCGAAAAGCATTTTGAATCGCCCAACAATGAGCAGGATCTTTACTGGCTGAAACAAAAGGTCGAGGCAGGTGCAGATTACATCGTAACACAGATGTTCTTCAATAACCAGAAATTCTTTGAGTTCAGGGACAAGTGCAAAGCCGCAGGTATCAACGTTCCGATCGTTCCGGGGATTAAACCCATCAATACTTTAAAAGACCTTGAACTCCTGCCCCGGGTTTTCCACATGGAAATCCCCCAGGAACTTTATTCAGAAGCCCGCAAATGCAAAAACAACGCAGAGGCAAAAGCACTGGGTGTGGAATGGACCATCGCGCAGTCAGAGGAGCTGAAAGCGCACAATGTACCTGCCATTCATTATTACACGATCGGGGTGTCCGATAATATCCGGGAAATAGCAAGTAAGGTTTTTTAGCTTCCCTCGACAATACCGGCGATCGAGTATTGTTCGTTACATACGATCTTAAATTTTTTGCCTGCATCGGAAAAGACAATTTGCTTTCCCACAATGCGGCTGTCTGAGAGCGAAACAACATCCTCCACATGGAGTGCTCCATTTACCATGGATTCAACAACCACGCTCCTGTTGCTGTAAAAAGCCTTCAAAAGGTATTCACCAGGAAACAATCTCAGCACCTTTCTGTTTTTGATCTCAATGCGGTCCGTTCCTGGACCACTGCACCTTTCGCAAAACAGGCTGAGCTTTCTTTTCCCACGATTGACAATAACAATTCTGGATTTCTTCATTGGGCTGCAAGGCAATCGTATAATTGAATCTAAATGTACTTCAGATTGCCAGATAAACATATATGTGCCCGAGTTATTGTATGAAAAGCACCCGTATGCGAATGAAAGTGTGCTGCTTTCACATGAATCCCGAATCACCCTTCGTGAAAGAGGGCTTCAGCTACATACCAACCGGATCCTGCCCGGCCTTGTATTTTTCTTCTTTGAAATAGATCAGCCTCTGCGAAAGTTGGGCTGCAGTCTTGTATCCGGGTTCTACGGCAATGTGTCGCAGTTCTTCATCCAGGTAGACGATGGTAGGATAAGCCAACCGGCCTTTAGTAAGTATGGCTGCGACCTCATGGTATCCCCTTCTGCCATTGTCAATAAAATGATACGTGCGTTCGCCGAGGGTAAGTGAATCTTTCATCTCGGCATTAAATTTCACTGCATAAAAATGTGCATTTACATATGTTGCGACCTCCGCATCGGAAAAAGTTGTGGCATCCATACGCTTGCACCATCCGCACCAATCAGTATATACATCCACCATTAATTTCCGGGGTTCTGTGCGGTTCATCTCAATGGCTTCTTTCAGCGAATACCATTTGATCTCTTCCTGGGCGTTCACATAAAGTCCCATCAAAGATCCGATCAAAACAAAGAGCAGTCGAGTCATATACAGTTTAATTTCTATGCCTGGCCGTACCTGTAGAATTCGAAAGATAAAACAACATATCTTTCCAGCACCGGCTGTTATGCTGTATAACGGTAGAAAAAGGAATTTGTTTCGACAGCAGGAGAGACATTTTTCTTACATTTGAGTTTTGATTTTTGAAAATTATAAACACGCTAACTAAAATATAAAATTGTGAATGCAATAAAGAAATCATTACGGGATTCATCTGTTGCCAGGTGGAGTGCACTTGCCATTATATCATTTACGATGTTTTGCGGCTATTACATGGCAGATGTCATGGCACCCCTCAAAGGCCTCCTGGAACAGCAATTAACATGGAACAGTGCACAGTACGGTTTTTTCACCAGCGCTTATGGGTGGTTCAATGTTTTTCTTTTCATGTTAATTATAGGTGGCATCATCCTCGACAAACTGGGGGTCAGGTTTACAGGTGTCGGTGCTGCTGCTATTATGGTCCTTGGTACAGTAATTAAATACTGGGCCATCTCAACAAATTCACTTGATGGAGTGGAATGGCATATACTATGGTTTGATACAAATGCCCAGGTGTTTATGGCAGCAATAGGTTTTGCAATTTTTGGAGTCGGTGTTGAAGTAGCGGGTATCACGGTAACGAAAATTTGCGTCAGGTGGTTCAAAGGCAAAGAACTTGCTCTTGCCATGGGATTGCAGGTTGCAGTGGCAAGGCTAGGGACGGCACTTGCAATTGGTGTGGCCCTGCCTGTAGCCCTGAGGTTGGATGATGTATCCAAACCGGTTTTATTCGGATTAATTATGCTGTGCATTGGATTAACAGCCTTTATCATCTACACTTTCATGGATAAAAAAATGGAGGAACGTGAGTTGGAAATTGCAGAAGAGAATGCAGCCAAACCCGGGTTTATTGAAGAAGATGAAGAAGAATCCTTCAAGATCTCTGATATTAAATACATCATCACCAACAGGGGCTGGTGGTACCTGGCATTTCTTTGTGTATTGTTTTATTCCGCAGTATTCCCATTCTTAAAATATGCAGCGGATCTGATGGTTCAAAAATTTAATGTTTCTGATGAGCTGGCAGGCTGGATTCCCGCGATGCTTCCATTTGGAACCATTCTGCTTACACCGTTATTCGGAAATATATATGACAGAAGGGGAAAGGGTGCGACGATCATGATCATCGGGTCAATTATGCTGATCGCAGTCCATGCACTTTTCGCTGTACCATTCCTGGACCATTGGTTTATCGCAATATTTTTAACCATAATCCTGGGTATTGCTTTTTCCCTGGTACCTTCGGCGATGTGGCCCGCAGTTGCAAAAATAATCCCGGACAGATACCTGGGAACTTCATATTCCCTCATTTTCTGGGTGCAGAACTGGGGACTGATGGGCGTTCCGGCTTTAATTGGCTGGGTGCTGCAAAAATACTGTATTACAGGCACAGTGATCAAGAATGGAACAGAAGTAGCTACGTATGATTATACATTGCCCATGATCATTTTCACCCTGTTTGGTGTTATAGCTTTGGT
>CAYOSB010000303.1:0-4677 GCA_964406495.1 uncultured Bacteroidaceae bacterium
GAAAATATACAGGCACTATACCCGGAACTTAAGTTCTACAATTCTACCTTCGTCTGAAAATACAATATCATCAGAGAGCCGTTTCATTAGAAAAATGCCTCTGCCGTTAATTTTTTCCAGGTTCTCCGGTGCAGTAGGATCAGGTACATGCGTGTAATCAAAACCCGTTCCCTGGTCCACAATCTTGATCACCAGGTCCTCCTTGTCTTTGAGTATTTCCAGTCTTACCTGTTTATTAGGATCGGATTTATTTCCGTGAATGATCGCATTATTCGTAGCCTCCATTGTTGCGACAAGCACATTCCCATAAACTTCGTCGGTAAGATCCAGTTCCAGTGACATATCGTCAATCACCTTTTCTACGATCCGCAGGTTTTCTGATGCAGAAGATATTTCAAAGTCTTTTTTCATCTGTAAATAATGGAGTTTTGGTATACGCAGAATGCCTAAAAAAGTTTCAAACGTCCAGAACGATTTTCTTATTTAATCATCTATGGCCAACCACATAACAGCTCCAATTTTTCCACTTAGCGACTTCCGTTTGGGACTTCATCAATGTTTGTACCCATATTTACTTTGTAAGCCAGTTTTCAGGATCAAGAATTTCTTTAGATTTCCAAACCTGCAATGTCATTACGGCGATATCTTCATCCGGATCAGAATGGACCGTACCCAATTCCTGTTTTGCATCAACTTTATCTCCTGCCCTGACCTTCAGGTCGACAAGGTTCTGGTATACCGTAATATATTCTCCATGCATAACGATCACAGCATAATTGGCTCCGAGTATTGCATACACCCCGGTTACTTCTCCGTCAAAGATGGCCCTGGCTTTTGTTCCCACGGGAGTGCTGATATCGATTCCATTGCTAGGTATTTTTACACCTTCCAGGACCGGGTGATTAATCAATCCATATTCGGTTGTGATTACACCCCGTTCCACCGGCCAGGGCAACCTTCCTTTGTTTTGCAAGAAGCTGTCGCCCACCAGGCGTTGCTCCGGGGTCAAAGAAGACAGCAATGTATTTCCTGCATTCTTTCTAGTCTCCGCTTCAATGATTTCCCGGATGCGTTCTTCAAGTTCTTTACGTATTCGCTCTTTTTCCTCTATCTCTTTTCTGATGCGTCTCTCATCCTGGGAAAGTTTCCTGATCATACCGTTGCGTTGGGCCCTTTCGCGAACGAGCACCCTGTTTTCGCTTTCTTTTTCTTCCAATAATGCAGCCTGTTTGTTTCTTGCAGCGATCATTGTCTCTGTACGTTCCTCCAGGACATTGATCATGTTTTCAAGTTCTTCAACCTTGTTATGCCTGTAATCTTTCAGGTATTTCATGTATTTAATCCGCTGGTAGAATTGATTAATATTCTCACTCGCCAGCAAGTACATCATCTTCTCCTCATCGGTATGCGTCTTGAAAATACTATACAGTATGTGGGCATATTCCTCTTTTCCCTTCATTATGTCCTTTTCCAGCGTATTGATCTCTTTTTCCAGCGCATCGATTTCCCTGTCGAGCAAGTCGATCTCCTGGATGATGCCAGCGATAAGTTGCTCCCGGCTTTTGATTCCCCTGTTCAATATAGCGACCCGGCGGATGGTATTTTGTTTCTTATCCTGGGTTTGGTCGAGCAGTTCCCTGGCAAGCTCCAACTCCTTTAAAGTAGTTTCTTTGCGCTTTTCCAGCGTGCTCTTATCCTGGGAATGCACACAAGTCGCTCCCAGCAAGATGATCATAATGATGAGAAACAGTCTCATTATAAATATACAATGGTGTATTTTTTGCTATTTACAGTCAGGTTCACATTTAGTATCCTGCCATACTCCACCTCACCCCCTTCCGCCTGAAGAGTAAGGTCATCAACAATATAATTCGAATATATGATAATTTTTCTCCCCTCATTCATTTCCCCCACCACATATTCTCCTGTTTTCTTCTGGAAAAATTCAAATTTATCTATCTGCGGACCAGGAAGTCCGTAAAAGATCTTTTTAGCGATGTCCTGTGTGGAGCGATCCACCAACAGTGTTTTTTCGTTACGTTTTTCAACTTCCCCGGAGTCACACAGCAACGTCCTGTTGAGCAATCGTTCAACGTCTTCAAATAATACCGGGGGTGAAGCGCCTGTATCATGATTATTGCGTATCACGTAAACCAGCTTATCCAGCCTGTTGATATACACAGTACTATCATGTGAAACGCCCATTCTCACGATCTCAAACCCGGCATTTACAGCACTCACAAGGAACAGCGAGTCAGGCAGGTAATAAATGGAAAGTTTTGCGTTGTATTCTTCGTTATCTAAAAATATTTTTGCGTCTATTCCTTTGATATATAGCGATTTAATGGGTTTTGCCGAATCACAAAAAGCATGTAATGACCCTGCACTGACAGGAGCTATTCCCCGGTCACTGCCCAACCTCCTTTGTGGTGAACATGAGAAGATCAACGCAGTGATTAAAACAGATATTGAGACAATTCTAATCATTCTTTTCATTCAGGGCCTCAAGTTTCTCAATGAGATCTTCTTTATTTCCTCCCAGGATCAATGCCTTCTGATAAAACGCTCTCGCCAGGGGAATATTTCCCAGTGCTTTATGAATTTCTGCTGCATGAAGGTTGACATCAGGATCATTTTCTCCGCCGTTTTCGAGCGCCTTCATGATATACTTTTCAGCTTCTTCATAAGCGCCCTTTTTGTATAATATCCAGGCATAGGTATCCAGGAAAATTCCGTTCCCGGGTTCACGTTCTATGGTTCTCCGGCTGAGTTGCTCTGCTTCATCCAGTGATTCTTCCCGCAAAGAGAGGTAATAACTGAAATTATTCATTACCAATGTATTCTCCGGATCCTTACGTATGATATCCCGGAAAATACTATCTGATACTGCATATACTCCAAGTTGATAGTATGATTCTGCAAGGAGCATCTTTGCCTGTGCATCCAATTCAGGATCATTAGCCCTGCTGAGATTCTCCTTACTGAAGGTACGTGTGACAGCTTCATAATTTTCTGTTTCGAACTCTGCCATTCCTTTGTAAAAGATGATCTCGGCACTATCAGGAAAAATCTTAGAAGCTTTCTTTGCAAGATCCAGCAGGTCCTCTTTCCTGTCAGTAGCATTTGCAAGCAGGATTCCCTGCCTCCACATCGTATATTTTTCCTGTTTCGAATTGAGCAGTGGCAACAATGCATCCAATGCCTCAGCGTATTTCCTGTTCTGAATAAAAAAGTCGGAAGCAAAAAGATGTACATCCCGCTTTTCAGGGTGTTTATCAAGCATCGTAATCAGAAGCTTCTCCAGTTCCCTGAAATGATTTTTAATGAAGTATTCATCTGAAAGGTAAAACCCCAGTATGGCCATTTTTTTATCATACGCTATCTCGTTGCTCCGAAAGGACTTGTCCAGGTAATAAAAACTTTTTTCAAAATCCTTTTTCTCCCTGTAATAATCAGTCAGGTTAGTAAGTGCATAGATATTCAAACTGTCAAGCTCAAATACCTCGTGATAGAATTCTGCAGCAAGGTCCTCTTCTTTGTTCTTCCTTGCCAGCTCCGCCGCCACAATGTGAAATTGAACAGATTCTGGAAAAAGTTCAAGGATGTCACGCACTTCCTGGAGTGCTTTTTTGTAGTCACCCCTGTGCTCATAAATATTGGCTTTCAACAACGTTATCTTTTCAGAATAGCCATATTTTTTTTCTACTTCCCCGAGTGTTTTGATTGCTTTTCGTGATTTACCTCCCAGGAAGTAAACATTAGCAAGTTTATACAGCTGATCCACGTTTCCTTCTTCCTGGCCAATCTGTCCCTTTAATAAATCTCTTGCTGTTTTATATTCCTGTTGGACCAATAATACATCGATATAGCTTTCAAAATACCATTTGTTTCCCGGCTCCATAGCAACTGCTTTTTCCAGGTGATCCAACGCTTTTTTTTCCTTACCTGTAATGGCATATAGCGTCCCCAGTTCATAGTGTGCCACAGCTACATCATCTTTTTCTTCCAGCACCATTTTATACAATTCAATCGCACCCGGTATATTACCCAGGTTCTTCTGCTTCACAGCTTCGATCAGCGCATACTGGTAGTGTGAATTCTCGATCTGTGCGTGCAATGGAAGCCATAGCAGCAATGTCAGGACGATATATGTTCCATTTCTCAAAATCATTAAATACTTTTCCTCTTTAATTAGTCCCTGTGTGGCCAAATCCTCCTGCGCCACGATCAGTATCCATTAATTCTTTAACTTCTACCCAATCAGCTGTTTCGTGACTACTGATGACCATCTGGCAAATTCTTTCTCCAGGACTGATGGCATACTTTTCAGATGAAATATTAACAACAATTACGCCAACTTCTCCGCGATAATCGGCATCAATTGTTCCTGGGGTATTCAGAACAGAGATACCGTGCTTCAGGGCCATTCCACTCCTTGGCCTGATCTGGGCCTCAAACCCTACCGGCAGTTCCAAATAAATACCTGTTGGTATAAGTTTACGCTGTAGTGGTTCAAGAACAATTTCCTCATCGATATTTGCCCGCAGGTCCATTCCCGCTGCATGTTCTGTTGAATATGATGGTAAAGGATTCTTTGATTTGTTTACGATCTTGATTTTCATAAGTATATATTTTAGTTATAGTACTAATTTACAATATATTATAAACTTCGTTTTT
>CAYOSB010000304.1:0-4670 GCA_964406495.1 uncultured Bacteroidaceae bacterium
GTTTCTCCCTTGCAGATCCGAGTTGGTCAGACAATTGCTCTTCTTTGACACTGAGCGATTGCTTCTCCTGGTCCATCTCCTGGATCTTTGATGCCACTGTGTCAAGACTGTCATTGAGTGTGCTCAGCCTGTTCTCCAGGGTTGTTTTTTCCCGGGCCAGGGAATCCACCTGTGCTTCTTTCAGCGTTGTGGCTACATCTGACTGGACCTTTTCCACTTTTTGCATTTCAGATTCAACCTGCTGCTTTGACTCCAGGAGTTGATTTTGCTCCTTCACCAGGGAATCCCTGGTTTTCTGGAATTTCTGCAAAAGGGTTTCCATCGACTCCTGCTCTTTTTCAAGCACCTGGGCCTGCTTATCAAGCAACTTCTGAGCCTCTTCATTTGATTGTTCCGTGGAACATCCGGTGATGATCAGCAATCCTGCGATCAACCCTGTTCCTATTCGGTTCAAAATTGTGATTTTCATTTTCATTTTGTATTTTCATTTAAGGGTTTGCAATTTTATAAATACCATTAATACAAGTACTTACAAGGCAAGTGGATAGCCTTTATGTATCAGGTTACTACCGCAACTAAATTATCCTGTGCTGTTATTTAGCTCGACACTCCTTCCAGCGCTCAGCCGCAGTAGGCTACATCGCTCCCGGGAAGCATTGTAAGCAAAGCCATACCTCTTTATTGGGCAAATGCACAAGGCTTTACTTTCTCTAAAACATCAACTCTGTTTGTCGTCAGACTCACCTGGTTTTGAGTTTTCAGAGCTACTTTTCATTTTTGCAGATCTCAATTCGCTTTCTAATTTGCTGATCTTTTTACTGCGATACCTGATCTCATGGAAAGCGAGGAGCAGTGTGATAAGTGCTCCGATACTAAAGGTGAGTATAATGATAAGAGCAAGGGAGGCATCTACATCAAACATCCATAGTTTGATCGCCACCTGTTCGACATTCTGAACGGCGAAAACGACGATCAGAATACTTATGATCAATATAATAATGTATCGCTTCAGCATTTGTAGAGTATACAAAAAATTATTGAGAATGTCAAGTAAATCTTACAGTGCATGATGGGTTTACTGTGATTCTCTGATATTTAAACGCTGATAAGCGGGAGATTGTTCAGTGAAAGGACGATCGTACAGATGGGATTGTACAGGCAATATTGCATCTGCAGGTCTGCAGGCAGGATATGGAGCTCCCATTTGATTGGCACTGCGCGGACATGGGAAGCGGTTGTGGGAGTTGAGAGACAGAATACTCCGGACGCGATCCTGCCGGGATTATCCCTGCACAGTAACTGAGGCAGGATTGGATGTGGTTTTTACAGGCTGGTTACGGAGGAATTCAGAAGCACTCAGTGCAGCGATGGTTCCATCTGCCACTGCGGTGGTTACCTGCCTGTATTTTTTCGCGATACAGTCACCCGCAGCAAATACTCCTGGGATGGAAGTGTTCATATCCGTGTCTACAACGATCTCATTTCGTTCATTTAAAGAAACCAGGCCGTTCAGGGATTCGGTATTAGGCAGGTATCCTACAAAAATGAATACGCCGTCGACCTTTTTTTCTGAAAGTTGACCGGAGGGAAGATGCTCGATGGTGACTTTTTCAAGGGTTTCGCTACCTGTAAATTCACGAAGTTCAGACTCCATGATAAATTCTATTTTCGGATTATTCTGTGCCTCTTTCACAGCGTGTTCAAACGCCTGGAAATGGCCGAACTGGTGTACGATGGTGACTTTCGTAGCGAAATTGGTAAGCGCCACTGCCTCTTCCAGCGCGGAGTTGCCGCCACCGACCACGATCACCTCCTTGCCAGTGAAAAAATCTCCATCACAGGTGGCACAATAGGAGATCCCGGACCCTTTGAACCGGTCTTCACCCGGGATATTGAGAGAGCGGGGTCTGCCACCGGGGGTCAGGATGACGGCATCGGCACTGAAAGATCTTCCGTCTTCAAGCGTCACGCTTTTAACGGGACCCTCCAGTTCGAAGGCCGCTATTTTTACATTCGACCTGATCTTGCAACCAAAGCTTTTTGCCTGGGTCTTCATGGTATTGGCAAGCATGTATCCCTTGGTGGTCTCTACTCCTGGGTAGTTGGCTACTTCTTCCGTGAGCACCATCTGACCTCCCACAACGCCTTCGTTAATAATGACGGTGTTGAGTTTGGCTCGTGATGCATAGATTCCGGCAGTGAGACCGGCGGCGCCGGCACCGATAATCATCAGGTCGTATTTTTCCATGGTTTGTTTAAATTTTGGCACGTGATGGTGGGGTGCTGCGTTCAGCGTGCAGCAAGAAACGTTCGCGAATCATTGCCGGATGCAAGGCCTGGCATTGCTCCACGCTGAACGCAAAATAAAAATATGTGATGTTATTAGTTCAGTTTTTCGTCAAGGACCGATGTGATCTGCTGACGGTTCTGAATGCTGGAGGTTGCATGGGCTACCTTCCCGTTCTTGTAATACATGGTGAATGGCAATCCCATGAAACCGTTGGCTTCAGGTGCATTCCTGATCACACCGGCCTCCGGTGAATCAAAAGCCATGCTGTAGAATTTCACATGTTCATACTCATCCTGGAGTTCTTCCATGGTATCATATACCGGGATGCACATGGGACCCATGCGGCCACAGCAAACCATTACATTTTCATTCTCATTGATGATCTTCTCAAGTTCTGATGCGGTTTCAATCTCCTGGACCGGTGTTTGTAATAATTTCATTTTGTATGAATTTTTAATTTTATGGTTTTTAATAATAATTATTTGTTGATGCGATTGTTATGGCCGGTAAGGACCGTCGCATCTTCTTTATTCTTTTTTCTTATAAGCATTGAGCAGCCGTGCGTAATTCCTGAAATAGAAACTTTCACCAACATCGGTAAATCCGTGTTCCTTTAGTATCGATTTCCAGTCCCTGTCTATGTAGTCAAATGCATATACACATTCTACGGTCTTGAAAATGTACCGGTGGTGCCAGGGCATCTCTTCCATGTTGATTTCGGCGAAATCAAGGATCATCAGTTTTCCTCCAGGTTTGAGGTGGTTGTATGCATTTTCCAGGATACGTTCTCTCACCTCATGCGGAAATCCATGGATCACAAAGCTGATCAGCACCTTATCGTACTTTTTCTCAAGCTCAAAAGGGATATCAATCCGTTGCCTGGAGAATTTGATCCTGTCATCGTGCTGGTGCCGTTCCCTGAACTGGCTTTCCATGACAGGGGACAGGTCTACACCGGTAATGCTGCCATTGGCGCCGATATATCCGGTCATCAATGCCGCATTCTTTCCGGTTCCGCATCCCATATCCAACACATTATCTCCTTCACGAATGTTCATATCACCAATAGCACGCACAATGAACCTGTGATATTTTCCAAAAGAGATGGAATTCATGATCAGGTCGTAATGCTTTGCGATGGTGGGCGTCAGCTCGATCTTTGATTCCTTATACAATTTTTGCGGCATCTCTTATCTCAGTTTTGTTGTGCAAAAGTAACAGAAGCGATCGGTCCGGTATGTAATAAATGTCACAAACCCGGTTGAGCCGGAATTACAAACGAAGCTGTGAAAGAAAAAACGAAACTGTGAAGGAAAAAACAAAACTGTGATGGTATGTGATGGTTTGTGTATGCTTTCTGCCTATCTTTAGCCTTTATGGCTGTAATGATATGAACATAGATTTTTACCCGTTCATCTACCTGGCCTGCAAAAAAGGAACCCATGCAGAAGCAACATTCCAAATTTGATTTAACAGATAGCCCGAATACACAGGTGCTTGTCCGGTCAGCACTTTGCATCCCTGTACTTGTCGGAACAGGGCTGAACAGCAGGCAGAAAGTCATGTATTTAATGATGATTGAACCCATCGTACGGGGTATGGTAAATCAGCTATCTACATACACCAACCGGCAGTAACTGGAATTGGATGGAGGAATGCCTATGAACAATCATATCCCGCTATATAGAAAACTAACTGAGTATTATACCAGGCGGATTTACCAGCAGGATTATCCACCTGGGGGTCCCATTGATTCGATTCATAAGATCATGGAGCGGCACCTGGTATCACGGGAGACTGCAAAGCTGGTACATAAAAAACTGATTGACAATGGATTGGTTGTTGCAGTGCAGGGCAAAGGGACTTTCGTGCATGTACATACTGCGCGTGAAAATGCCTGGGGAGTGGTGGTGCCATTCTTTTCTTCCAACATTGAGCAGCTGATCGCTTTACTCAGTGAAGCTGCCAGCAGCGCCAGTTGCAAGCTGAAATATTTTCTTCATTACAACAATCCGGAAGAAGAGATCCGGATCACCACCGAAATGATCCTGGCCGGGTATGAAGCCATTATCGTAGTACCCAATTACGATGAATCAAGAACAGCAGATTATTACAGGAGGGTGATGACAGGAAAAAGCAAACTGATTCTTGCAGACAATACCATGGCGGGTTCCTATTTTAATTATGTGATTCAGAGTTATGACCTGGGTGTAAAGCGGGCATTTGAATACCTGGTAGCAAAAGGGAATGGAAATTTTCTTTTATTGGGAACCGAAACATGGAAGGGCCAGCACCTGGTTTTTGAACTTATGGAGAATACACTTAGAATGTTGATCCAGGAAATAGTTCCGGCACGGAAGCTGTTTGTCAGGAATGATGT
>CAYOSB010000305.1:0-4655 GCA_964406495.1 uncultured Bacteroidaceae bacterium
CCCAGATCAAAGCCATGAAAAAGATCGCAGGTACACTGAAACTGGACCAGGCGCAGTTCCGCGAACTGGAAGCCTTTGCCAAATTCGGTTCTGATCTGGATGCAGCTACCAAGGCTGTGCTCGATAAGGGAAGGAAAAATGTGGAGATTCTGAAACAAGGCCAGTATTCACCATTTCCCGTTGAAAAGCAAATCGCCATTATCTATTGCGGGACGAAAGGGCTGCTTGCGGGTATTGAGGTCAACCAGGTACAACAATTCCAGGATGAGTTCCTCGAATTCCTGGAGATGAAACACAAAGATGTGTTGAAACAGCTTTCGGAAGGGAAACTCGATGATAAGATCACTTCCGTACTGGAAGAGGTGGCAAAAGATATCGTAGATAAAATGAAATCCTGATCACACGCAACGTTACATGATCTATGGCTAATCTCAAGGAGATACGGGTAAGAAGGGAATCTGTTGCATCTACAAGACAGATCACCAGCGCGATGAAGATGGTGGCTGCTGCAAAACTGAAAAAAGCGCAGGATGCCATTACGCAACTCAGGCCCTATGCTGAAAAAATGCAGGAGATCCTGGGAAGTATCACGGGAAGCATCCTGGCGGAAGATAGCAATCCCTATGCCCGGGTACGGGAAGAGGAAAATATACTGCTGGTGCTGATTACCTCCAACAGGGGACTGTGTGGTGCATTTAACAGCAATGCCATCAAGGCGGCGATCCATTTGGCACTGGAGACCTATTCCAGCCAGATGATGGAGGGACAGGTGCATTTTCTTGCCATCGGCAAAAAGGGATATGATTTCCTGAAAAGGAATGGCTATAATGTCATTTACGCCGACACGGATATCTTTGATGACCTAACGTTTGAGCGTTCCTCCAGGATCTCTGAAATGGTGATGAAACTTTTTATTAAGGGCGATTACGACCATGTGGATATCGTTTACAACCAGTTCAGAAATGCAGCTACCCAGGTGCTGACTACCGAACAGTTTTTGCCCATCAGCCTGGATGAACTTGGCGGGGAAGATGATTTCCCTGTAAACGTTGATTATATCTTTGAACCCTCCAAGACGTATATCCTGGAGGAGATGATTCCACGATCACTGAAAATGCAGTTCTATAAAGCTATACGCGATTCATTTGCCTCCGAACACGGTGCCAGGATGACGGCTATGCATAAGGCCACAGACAATGCAACCGAATTGCTCAAAGATCTTGCCCTGGAATACAACAAGGCCAGGCAGGCAACCATCACCAATGAGATCATCGAGATTGTTGGTGGCGCAGAGGCACTCAACGGTTAAATTCTGCCATTCCCGGTGCGCGGTTATCGGACTTCAGTGCAGGCACTATTTATATTCTCCCCAGCTCTTGATAGGGATCTCCTCGAGATCGATCTTGCAAATGGCATAGATAAACGCGCTGGCGAGTCGTGCATTCGTGATGAGCGGTATATTGAAATCGACCGCTGAACGCCTGATGGTATAATCGTTGGATAATTCGTGCGAAGTAAGATTCTTCGGAATGTTGATCACCAGGTCAATCTGTCCCCCGGCCATATGGTCCAGTACATTGGGTTTTTTGTCCTCGTCGGGCCAGGCCAGGTCGATGGAATCAAAACCATTCAGCTTCAGGAACTCATGGGTGCCGTGGGTGGCGAATAGGTTGTATCCTCTTTCCACCAGCATCCTGCATGAATTGATCATCTCTACCTTGGACCGCATGGGACCCGTTGAGAGCAGGATGTTCTTTTTAGGGATCGTATACCCCACGGAGAGCATTGCTTTAAGGATCGCTTCATAGTAGTTGTCTCCGATACATCCCACCTCCCCGGTGGATGACATGTCCACACCAAGGACCGGATCGGCTTTTTTCAGCCTGGAAAAAGAGAATTGCGGCGCCTTACAGCCGATGTAATCCAGGTCGAAGATCGATTTATGTGGTTTTTCCACCGGCATATCCAGCATGATCCTCGTGGCCTGATCAATCAGATTCGCTTTCAATACCTTGGAAACAAAGGGCATGCTCCTGGAAGCCCTCAGGTTGCATTCGATTACCTTGATGTCGTTGTCCTTGGCAAGGAACTGCATATTGAAAGGCCCCGAGATTTCCAGTGCTTCGGCAAGTTGCCGTGCGATCTTTTTGATCCGGCGCACGGTCTCAAAATAGATCTTCTGGGGCGGGAACACCATCGTGGCATCGCCCGAGTGCACACCCGCGAATTCAACGTGCTCAGAGATGGCGTAGGAAAACAATTCACCCTCCTTCGCAACGGCGTCAATCTCTATTTCCTTGGCCTGTTCGATGAATTCAGAGACGACCACCGGGTATTGCTTGGATACCCGGGCGGCAAGGGTAAGGAAATGTTCCAGTTCCTCGCTGTTGGAGACCACATTCATGGCTGCACCGGATAATACATAGGAGGGACGCACAAGTACAGGATATCCCACTTCGCCGACAAATTCCTTGATTCCTTCCAGGCTGGTGAGTTCGCGCCAGCGCGGCTGATCAATACCCAGCCGGTCCAGCAGCATGGAAAATTTGTGGCGGTTTTCAGCGTTATCAATGGAGTTTGGTGAAGTACCCAGCACCTTTACATCCGAATTGTGGAGACGCATGGCCAGGTTGTTGGGGATCTGTCCACCTACCGAAACAATCATTCCTTTCGGTTGTTCCAGGTCATGGATATCCATGACACGTTCAAAGGATAATTCATCGAAATAGAGCCGGTCACAAACATCATAATCTGTAGATACCGTTTCAGGATTGTAGTTGATCATGATCGAACGGTATCCCTGCTCATTGACTGTTTTCAGTGCATTGACGCTGCACCAGTCAAATTCAACACTGCTTCCTATCCTGTAGGCACCGGACCCCAGTACCACTACAGAATTCTGGTCATTGTAAAATTCAATGTCATGTTCCTTGCCACTGTAGGAAAGGTACAGGTAGTTCGTTTTTGCCGGGTACTCAGCAGCCAGTGTATCGATCTGTTTCACATATGGAAGGATACCTCGTTGCTTGCGGTGTTCCCGAACAGCGTGCATCTCTTCTGAAACATCACCGTTGAGGATGATCCTCGCAAGCTGAAAATCACTGAAGCCTGCCACTTTGGCCCTGAGCAACAAGTCATCTTCCAGTGCTTCAAGTGAGGGCACCTTTTCGAGTTCATTCTTCAGGTCAAAAATTTTCTTGAGTTTAACGAGGAACCACCGGTCGATCCTGGTGAGCTCGTGCACCCGGTCCACGGTGTACCCATTGCTGAAAGCCTTTTCAATCACCAGGATACGCATATCTGTGGGTTCAACCAGCTCTTTGTCAATATCTTCAAAATCCAGGTTCTGGTTGCCGACGAATCCATGCATGCCCTGTCCGATCATCCTGATCCCTTTCTGAATGGCTTCTTCAAATGTTCTTCCGATAGCCATGACTTCGCCGACCGATTTCATGCTCGAATCGATCATCTTGGAGACACCGCTGAATTTATTCAGGTCCCACCGTGGGATTTTGCATACAATATAATCCAGTGCAGGTTCGAAAAATGCCGAAGTTGTTTTGGTAATAGAGTTTTTCAGTTCAGGCAGGCCATATCCCAGTGCCAGTTTGGCCGCTACAAACGCCAGCGGGTATCCCGTTGCCTTCGAAGCGAGGGCCGAGGAGCGCGAAAGACGGGCGTTCACCTCGATAACCCGATAATCTTCAGAATAGGGATCCAGGGTATACTGTACGTTGCATTCCCCGATAATCCCGATGTGCCTGATGATCCGTATGGAAAGTTTCCTTAGTTTATGGTATTCACTGTTCGTGAGGGTTTGCGATGGAGCCACCACAATACTTTCACCGGTATGGATCCCCAGGGGGTCGAAGTTCTCCATGTTACATACGGTAATGCAATTATCATACTTGTCACGCACCACTTCATATTCCACCTCTTTCCACCCTTTCAACGACTCCTCCACCAGGATCTGCTTTGAGTAGGAGAATGCGTTGGTTGCGAGCTTCTGCAGTTCATCCGGGTTGTTACAAAATCCGCTTCCCTGTCCGCCCAGGGTATAGGCTGCACGGATGATGATGGGGAACCCCATTTTTTCAGCGGCCTTGTGGGCATCCGCTACAGTGGTTACAGCGATGCTTTTCGGAGTCTTCACATCAATTTCCCTCAGTTTCCCGGCAAACAGCTCCCGGTCCTCTGTGTCCATGATCGCCTGTACAGGTGTGCCCAGCACCTTTACATTGTATTTTTCAAGAATCCCTGATTCGTTCAAAGCTACGCCACAGTTGAGTGCCGTCTGACCGCCAAAGGCAAGGAGAATCCCCTCGGGACGCTCTTTCCGGATCACCTTTTCAACAAAATGAGGAGTCACCGGGAGAAAATAGATCTCATCAGCCACCTCACTGGAAGTCTGCACAGTGGCAATATTGGGATTGATCAAAACTGTTCTGACGCCTTCCTCCCGGAGCGCTTTAAGTGCCTGGGATCCTGAATAATCAAATTCTCCAGCCTCACCAATCTTCAGTGCTCCGGATCCGAGAATAAGTACTTTGTTGATTTTTTCGGTCATGTTATCGCGGTATTTGGTTGATGGATGCACAGACCGGTCATTTATGCAGGCCCGGTTCTTTTCGATCCGGGGGTCAAAAATAGAAAAA
>CAYOSB010000306.1:0-4625 GCA_964406495.1 uncultured Bacteroidaceae bacterium
CAGGAATTCAGAATGAATCGCTGCCAGTTATCGGCAAGGTGCGTATTTTTCAGTTCGTAATCACAAACCAGGGTCATGATCTCTTTCACCTCTGCCTTTTCGGGTAGTTCAGGGGCATTTTTACTACATCCGATTGTCATTAAAATAATACCAGCCAACAACAAACCTTTATTCAGCATAAACGGTACACTTTTAGATGATTGGTAACTATACTTACAATGGGAGCCCTTTTTCTGCCAGGGGCCAAAGTGATATGTACTCAACCTGTCAACATTTACAAATATTTAAAATTATACGACACTAATTTTTATAAATTTAGCCAATGATGATCATATATTAGCACAATCCTTTTCATTACCACCCGGAATTTGAACTTGTCTGCTTTTCTTCAGATTGATTTATCAATTATTTGCCAGAGAGATAGTATCTCCAGTCATCCTGTGTTGTTATTGTCCCTGCCTTTTTCCAACCGTAACCGGCTTCATAGCTGATGCGTCCTGCTGCATCGGTATGCGTAATCAGGAAGATATGACTCTCGTCCCTGGTTTCCCGATCGACCAGTACAATCGAATCGATAAGTGCAGGATCCATCCTGGCACCCGTACCGAGTTCACTTTCGCCAAGTGATTCCCATGTCGCAATCCATCCCTCGTTTCGGTCAAAAAAGGCTTCAGCCTTGCCATCATGGGTAGTCAACCCGATGCAGACCGGCAAATTTGCAGCAGGTTGTTGGTCTTTCAGAAAAACGGATTCCACCTGGAAAAGACGTTTGCCTGGTTCAATGGTAATGGTCTTTTCTTCGCCGTATGCAATACCATCAATTTGTCGTTCGTAGATAAGTTTGAAGCGACTTCGCTCCGGACTGACTTCGATCACTTCATACTCAACGAAAGTTTCGAGTGGTTCGCGCTCCCCATTGAGCCAGATCCCGGTTCCGCCGCAGCCAGCACTGGAACCCACATGGAAGTTATCCAGGCCCTCGCCATGATCTTTATGGTAGGATTTACCTTCTTCGGCCTCCTTATACCATTTATTGATAATAGGATAGTTGACACGTTTAAGCCAGGCATCGATACCACTGTTCTCAGTGCTTTCACGCAGTGCGGGACCGTAGGCACGGAACGCGATCATGTCATTTTCCCATGCAAAATCGTCTTTACGCTCGGGTACGAAGCGCGCATAGGTCTCCGCTTTTCCGGCATCCCCTGCCCTGTTGTCAGCTTCCGCACCTGCCGGAACAAGCTTTTCAACCTTAAAATTTCTGTATATGAACTGCCGGGTGGCCATATGGCGCAGGCCGATGCGGCCTTTTTGGATCTGTTTGGGTTCAATGCCCTCCGCAATATTGTCCGTATCCCAGGTATGGTCGATCAGGAGTTTCTGATGTTCCTTTTCCAACAGGCGAAGCCGCAGCGCGCCTGCCCGTTTTTCCACCTTTACCAGGTAGGTTTTTCCCGGCAGGATTTTTTCATGTTTGTAATCAACCATTGGCTCGATCAGTCCCCTTCCGGGATACCACTCCAGGTATTCATTCCGCCAGGGATAACGCTTGCAGCGGAGGTTCTCACGAAAACTCAGACTAAGCAGGTCCATAAAGCTAAAGTAGTTTGACATTGCAGGGATTTCACGCAGTTCATTCCACGCAGCAATATTCTCAACATACGGCGGTGTACCAATTCCCCGGGCCTGGATATAGAGCAGCGTGGTGCCATAGTTGCTGCTGTCAACCCGTGTCATTTCATAGCTGATTCTGATATCCCCCTCAAACTCTTTTTGGGTCCAGAGCACCGCATGATGGGCGTGGTATATCACGGGATCATCTGACTTAGTCACGGTACCGGCAGAAAAGAACAGGCCATGCTCCGTGTTGCGGAGGATCGCCTTTTTTCCGTCCAGGAACCAGTTTTCCTGCCAATCCCCGGTCATCGGATCTTCAAAAAGGATCCTGGTTTCTGCTCCCTTGTCGCTATTGGTCCTATAATTAATCTTATCGTCCGGTCCCATCGCTAACAATGGCTGTAACGGGATTTGCCGGAAGGTTTTGGTAGTTACCTCTTCTGCCGGGGGAGTTACCCTTGGCTCATAAAGGCCAGTGTCCTGAGCATACAGTTCGGCAAGCATCATCTGACATGCAATAATACCTGCAATCAAAACAAAGTGTGAAATTCTTATCATAATTTTTGAATAACTTATTGAAGTTTAAAAATCAATTGGTATTAATAGAGTTGTGCAACTTCTTTCCTGTAAAATCATCCAGCCAGGGTTTGATTATTTTTGTTCAATCGTGTTGATCTTTCCAAATATCAATGTCTTCAATATCATTTCCCTGGTCGGGTCCCGGCGTACTTCTGCCATTTTCCACAAATGCTTCCAGTGTTTCAGTCAGTTCTGCTACAATTTCCGGATGCTCTGCCTGCAGGTTGTTTTGTTCTTTTATATCAGTTTCCATATTGTAAAGCTGAATACCGGGGAGACTCTGTTCACTGGCTTCCTTATCCCGGGGAGTTGTCCAGCCCCCTGAACCCGGACAAAGAACCAGTTTCCATTGGTTCGTTCGTATGGCAAATTTCCCGGAAACAGAATGATGCACAACTTCGGGACGCGTTTCTTTCACTCCTTTTCCTGAAAGCGCAGGTCTGAAACTTACCCCGTCCACTGCTGCATCCACAGGCAGTGTATAGTGAACGATATCTGCTATTAAAGGCATGAAGTCAGTATGACAAATAAGTTCCCCGCTCTGGCTACCTGGATCTGTGATTCCTGGCCAGCGGACAATAAAGGGCACACGGTGTCCACCGTCCCAGATATCGGCCTTTGACCCGCGCAAAATCCAGTAAGGATAGTGCCCTATCTCCTGCAACACTTCAATATTGGAAGTCGGCCCGGAAGTCCCGTTATCACTGGTAAAAACGACCAGTGTATTTTCGTGAAGTCCGGCAGCATCAATGGCTTCCAGGATCTGTCCGACCGTGTGGTCGGTTTGCATCACAAAATCAGCGTGATTGTTCAATCCGCTCTTCCCCTGCCATGTTTCAGTGGGTACAACGGGACTGTGTGGTGAAGACAATGCCACGTAAAGAAAAAAGGGATTGCCTGCAACAGCCCGTTCCGCATGGCGCTGAATAAAATCAATCGACTTTTCTTCAATTCCCGGCAACATGGTAACAGGAGGATTGTGTGCGATCACCTGCCGGTTTTCCGAAACTGTCTGCATGTCGCGGGAGTGATGAAACCCATAGAAATAATCGAAACCATGATCCAGCGGACCATCAATAACCAGGCTATTCAAAGGCGGTTTGTATTTATAGTCATTGCCTCCTTTATCACCGGTTGCAGGGTCGCCATAAATAAAATTCAAGTGCCATTTCCCGACAATTCCAGTTGCATAGCCTTTTTCCCGCAGCATCTCCGCAATAGTTAAAGTTTTCTGGTCGATAAGGCAGGAATCATGTCCCTGAACCACTCCTCTCTGAAGCCAGGTGCGCCATGCGTAGCGCCCGGTCAGAAGACCGTAACGTGTCGGCGTACAGACCGCCGAACCCGAATGTGCATCGGTAAAAGTCATGCCTCCAGCTGCCAGCCGGTCGATATGTGGAGTGGCAATTTTTCCCTTATCGGGATTCACATTGAGTACCGAGATCTCACCATAACCCAGGTCGTCTGCCATAATGAATACAATGTTTGGTCCTGGCGATTCACCATTTTGAACCGTGCATGCCTGGGAAACCATTGCAAGTATGCTTATTATCCCAATAATAGATTTAATACTCAACCGTTGCATTCTTACCAGGTTTTAAATGTATTTTCCATAAAAATTTCCTGATTGTCATATAGTTGATGGTGCAGTAAATATAAAACAAAAAGTTGCATGTCTTAACCTGACAGGCTGTGTTTGTTAACTGGCAGATGTGCCTGTCGGGAAGAATACGTGCACATTGGTATCAGCAGGCCCCTGCATGGTATACCAGGTATCTGTCCACGCCGACTGTATTGGCATAATAATTAAATCAGGATAGCCATCACCGAAATGATGGCTACCTGATTTGTAAAGCTAAACTTATTGTTTCACTGCCTTCAACTGTCCCAGCACCTCATTACCGTCACTGATGATGATCAGGAATAATCCATCCGGAACATGCTCGAGTCTGATTGTCTGATTCATTTTTTCAGCCTCAAGGTTCATCATTAATGTGCCTTGCGTATTAAATATCCGGACACTGTTCCCAGGTTCCAGGCCAGAAACGTGAAGCAGGCCGGTTGTGGGATTTGGATAAATTTTAATGTTTGAAAACAGCGGCATTCTTGCTGAGGTACCATTCAGAAGAATCTCATAATATGTAACAAGCACACCGTCCCCTGATGTTACCCGGATAAGATCTCCCTCTGCAAGGTTACCAGATGTTTTTTCGTTTCCTTCAGCATCAAAAATTGCTACCGTTGCACCAAAAGAAGGAATAATCTGTTGCATAAACTGAGAAACTGCTGTTGTATTTGATAATGGAGATTCTGCAGTTCCTGAAACTGTATATTCGACCTGATTGATAAAGTATACATCTGAGACAACATATGCCAGGTAAGTTATAATATTCGCATTCGGGAACAGTAAGGAGATATAGTATGAATTG
>CAYOSB010000307.1:0-4620 GCA_964406495.1 uncultured Bacteroidaceae bacterium
ATCCCCGCATGGGCCATCGGGATGTCCATTCTCGCAACCCTGGTGAGCAGTGTCACTTTCCTGGCCTACCCGGGTGAAGGATTTTCCAGTAACTGGATCAGGCTGGTCCAGGGACTCATGGTTCCCTTCGTTCTGCTGATATTTATCTGGGGGATCGTTCCGCTATACAGGAAAGTGATCGGGCTGAGTGCTTATGAGTATTTTGAAAAGCGTTTTGGATACCTGGCCAGGGTGTATGCATCACTTGGATTTGTCTTTGCACATTTTTCCAAGATGGGAACAGTATTCTATTTGTTGGGACTTGCCATCGCCAAACTGCTTGGTGTGGATACCATTACATTGATTTGGATCCTCGGGGCAATCATTGTTTTTTTAACCTTGCTCGGTGGGATTGAAGCTGTGATCTGGCTGGATGTAATCCAGGGCTTCCTCCTGATTGCAGGAGGGATCATCGCATTCCTGATCCTCATTTTTGCCCCGGAAGGCGGTCCGTCAGAGGTATGGAGGGTAGCAAATGAGCATGACAGGGTTGGATTTGGTCCATTCGACTGGGATTTTGTCAACCTGACTTTCTGGGTGATGGCCATCAATGGTATTTTCTATGCCATTCAAAAATATGGCACCGATCAGACGATCGTGCAACGGTATTTAACTGCCCGGTCCAACAAAGACGCCATCAAGGCATCACAGATAGGTGTACTGCTGAGTGTCCCGGTCTGGGCGCTTTTTATGTTCATTGGTACGGCACTTTTTGCCTACTATAAGCTGGGCGCCGGTCCGCCCTTACCGCCGGATATCAGGCCTGATGCCGTTTTCCCGCTGTTTATCATGCAGGGATTACCGGTAGGGGTCTCTGGACTGATCATCTCTGCGCTTATCGCAGCAGCCATCTCAAGTTTGGATTCCGACCTGAACTGCCTCTCGGCCGTACTCACTGAGGACTTCTATGGAAAGATAAATAAAGCGGCCACCGATAAACAGAAATTATTTTTTGGGAAAGGAATGGTAGTACTTTCCGGGTTGCTGGCCATCATCGTGGCGACATTATATGTGAAAGTCGGAGGAAAGAGCGCACTCTCAATTGTATTCAGCCTGTATGCCATCTTTTCCGGTGGAATTGCCGGGATGCTCCTGCTGGGCTTGTTTTCGAAAAAAGCGAACAAGAAAGGTCTTTATGTAGGTATTGCAGCATGCGTGTTGTTTACGGGTTACGCAGTGCTTACTTCTTCTGAAGTGAATGGGAAACTGATCCTGGATATGGGAGCCCTGAATTTTACACACCATAAATATATGCTGGGAGTGTACAGTCACTTCATCCTGTTCGGTGTCGGTCTTCTTGCAAGCTACTTTTTCACAAAAGTGAACGTACCAGAGGAACTGACCTATTACGGATGGTCCAGGTCGAAGCGGAAAAACATGAAAGAACACGTAAGATGAGTAGTGAAAAACCCATTATAGCAATCAGCGCAGGGGATCCGGCTGGCATCGGTCCGGAAATTTGTGTAAAAGCATTGGATCAGTCAGCACTATACCTTGATGCCAGGCCGCTGGTAATCTGTGATCCGGAGATTATAAAAAAGGCAATAGCGGTGTGCGGGCTGAAACTGGAAATGAACGAAGTAGAGATACCGCAACAGGGGAAATATATTCACGGAACCATTGATGTGTTGCAGATGCACAATGTGGATTTGAAACAATTCAATTATGGAGAAGTTTCGCCGATGTGCGGGAAAGCGTCTTTTGAATACGTGAGGAAAGCCATCGATCTTGCCATGAATGGGGATGCCAGTGCGACGGTGACAGGTCCCATTAACAAAGAATCACTGAATCGGGCCGGCATTCAATTTCCAGGTCATACCGAAATTTTTGCACACTACACGGCTACGAAAAATTATGCCATGATGCTGGCAGACCAGGAATTCAGGGTGATCCACGTGAGCACACACGTGTCTATGCTTGAAGCAATAAAGAACATTACCAGGGAAAGGGTATTGAATGTGATCCGGCTGGCTGACAATGCACTGAAGGGCATGGGCATAACCCATCCCCGGATTGCAGTGAACGGTCTGAATCCGCATGCGGGAGAACACGGATTGTTCGGTCGGGAGGAGATCGATGAAATCATTCCGGCTATCGAAACGGCCCGTCAGCAAGGGATCTTGGCCGACGGTCCCCATCCCCCGGATACCATATTTCCCAAAATGAAAGGAGGCCAATACGATATCGTGGTCTGTATGTATCATGACCAGGGCCATATTCCCACCAAGCTGACAGGATTCCGGTACAACCACCAAAGGGAGATCTGGGAGGGAATGTCCGGGGTCAACATCACACTCGGACTCCCCATTGTGAGGGTTTCGGTTGATCATGGGACAGCGTTTGACAAGGCTGGCGATGGGAGTGCCAATCCGGAGAGCATGGTGCAGGCCATTCAGTATGCAACAAAACTGGCAAAGAATATTAAAGAAACATAAGATGCAACACACTTACGAAAACTATAAAGGAGTCGTGGTACCCATGGCAACCCCGGTGAATGCTTCAGGCGATATTGATGCCCCTGCGGCCGGAAAACTGATCAACTACCTGTTGGATCACCAGGCGGTTCCATTCATCATGGGAACCAATGGAGAAGCTTCTTCCTTGTCCCTGAAGAACAGGGTGGACCTGGTGCGTATCCTGGTTGACCACAAGCGGGAATACACTCCCCTGATTGCCGGTGTAATCGGATTGCCTTTTACCGAGACCATTGAGCAGTCCAATATTTATTTCGACATGGGACTGGATGCCGTGGTGCTGACATTGCCCAATTATTATGAGCTGAGTAACGAGCAGATGCTCCATTATTTCAGGTCGGTGAGTGCCAGGGTGAATGGAAATGTGATCCTCTACAACATCCCGAAAACGATCCACATGTCCATTCCGGTGGAAGTTATTGATGAACTCAGTCAGGAGGAAAACATCATTGGAATCAAAGACTCTGAATTCGATGAAGCACGCCTGGAAGCGTCCCTCTCACTTTGGAAGGACCGGCATGATTTCTTCCATCTTACTGGTGTGAACAAACTGATGGTAAAAGGAATGCTCAATGGTTCCAGGGGGATTGTACCCAGCACCGGGAATTTTGACCCGGGAATCTACCATGACCTGTACAAATTGTGCCTTGATGACAGGCAGGAGGAAGCAACTGCATTGCTGGAATGGACCCAGAAGCTCTGCGATATTTACCAGGCGAATGTTTCCCTGGCTGACTCTGTGGCAGCATTGAAAGTAGTGCTTAACCACCTTGGTTTATGCACAGATGAGGTATTGCCTCCCCTGATGAAAGCTACTCCCGAAAGGAAACAGGCAATCATTGATAAATACCGGAATAAAATTGAAGTATGAACACATTGGAGTTGCAGAGAAAAATATGTTGATAACTGACTGTAAAATAATACTATAACTAAACCATAAGCTTGTGATGCGAAAAGAAATTGCAATGATACCCTGGTTGTTGGCAGGCCTCCTGCTATTCATTTCCTCGTGTGAAAAAGAGAGTGCATTGGAGAGGTACTATTACCAGGAAGGGACTTTCAGTGGCAGTATCTATGAGGCCCTGGAATCAATAGGATCATACAATTCCTTCCTGGATGGAATTGATTCCACAGAGCTGGCCAATCAGTTGAAAAACACACTTGTTACTGTGGTCGCTCCCAGCGATGAAGCATTTGATGCATTTTTAAGTGAAAAGGGATACAGCAGTGTTTTTGATATGCCCCTCGAGGAGCTAGAGGACCTGATTGGGCACCACATCATAACATGGCCCCACCCCCCAGGTAACTTTGAAAATGAGCCTGTGTTTTTTAAACGCAAGTCAAACATGGTCAACCGGAAGGTCACCAAATACAATGTGATCACACAAAACCCGGTAACTGTCACGGCGCAACCCAAATACCTTCAGTTTTATTCCACCGGGATGCTGAATGAATACGGGGCCACGGAAGAAGACTATGAAACACTGTCAGGTACTGATCTTTCACCCGAGACGGGATTCAATATTTATGATGCACATGTGGATAGCATTGCGCCGTATGGTAATGGTTGGGTATATTATGTAGATAAGGTAGTAGAACCCCGTCAGAACCTGGATGAATGGTTGCTGAATGCAGAGGAATACAGCTTGTTCAGTGACCTTTTCAACCGTTTCACCATTTTCGTGGAGACAAGCGGAAACAATCCCCCTTTAAAAAGGAGCAACCTCCTGCTGAACAGGCACAGGTACAGGATCGACATGGAATTGTGTTTTGAGGTCGTTTCAGATGACAACAACAGTTCAAGCAGCACCCTGAAGGCATCTTCCGGCTTTACGGTTCTGGCTCCTGGAAATGAAGCTCTGAATGCTTTTATAGACAGCTATTTTGGGGATTATCCCGGTTTCAGGGAGTTGATGTATACATTCGACAAGTCCTCGATGGAGGTGCTCCATGTGGAGAATATTTTGCGGACGGTCATTTCACCCTCGATGTTCCTCGACCGGATGATCTTCCCTTCTGACTTTGTTTCTGATGCGGGGGTGTATAACTACGAGGGCACACACTATCAGCTAAGTGAAGGTGATATTGTGGATGTGGCCTTTTGCAG